>JBKOWU010000174.1:0-24771 GCA_046724555.1 Thermoproteota archaeon
GTATCGCCTCCATTCATTAACTATGCCTAACCTCCTGGCAATAGAACTATTGAAACCACTGGCATCTATGACAAGTTTAGAACCTATTACTACGTCTCCTTTAGGAGTAGTTGCTTTCAATCCAGAAATTCTATTATTAGAGTCTACAATTACATTGATGACGTTACTCTTTACCATAATTTGAGAACCTGCCTCAGCCGCCAAGAATGCAAGATGTTGAAATGCACTTCTGACATTCAGTACACAAGATTTAGCTGTACCGCCTCGTATAGTAACTTCGTTAGATGGTGATATAAAACAATAGTTTTTTATAGGATTGTAATGCTCACTAGTAATTCCAAGTTTTTCGATTTCTTCTATCCATGTCACACCACTGGTTCTGATATTATGTGCTATCGATTCGTCTTTTTCAAATAGAATTACTTTAGCTCCAGATCTGGCAGCTGCATAAGCAGCAGAGAGCCCTGCAGGACCACCACCTACAACTGCTATGTCACAATCTACCATTTAATGGATATACACATCCGCTCGCAAGCAACCCGTCAGCAATCAAAATCATCAAAACCAACTAACTTAACCGGCAGTAAAGGATATGTTATCAAACAGCATATAAGGGAGAATCGAGTCTGAAAGGATCTTCCTTTCCTCTGAGAGCCCAACAAGGTTAGATAATGCGTCAAATACGTTACCAGCTACCATCACTTCTTTTACCGCATATTCACTGACACCACTCCTTATATAATGTCCGCCTTTCACGACACCCGAGAAATCACCGTTGACAGGATTAACATTTCCAGAAAATCTGTTAATTAGAATACCTCTGTCGATCTCAGCAATTAAATTCTCCAATTTTGATTTTCCAGATTTGACAATAATATTACTAGTGGATACAACAGGTGGTGTCTTCGGGGAACCTCCTGCATTGCCAGTACTCTGAGTATTGTCTTTGTTAGCAGTATAAGTATTATAGAGAAATCTTCGCAAAATCCCATTTTCTATAACAGTGTTACACTGATGTGGGACCCCTTCTCTATCGAAGCTTGAAGATGCTAAGCCACTTACGTTAGTAGCGTCATCTTCTAAAGTGAAGAGGCCCGACGCCACAGAATTTCCAATTTTGCCTTCAAATTTACTTGCTTTCTTCTGTACTGCATGTGAATTAATAGAATATGCCAATACGTCCTGTATTAATTCGGTTGCAGCCAAGGGACTCAACAGCATCTTTCCTTTAAAACTTTCAATCTTTTGTGCATGAAGTGAATTTATGACTGTTTTAGCAAATTCTCTTGAGGCCATAGTTACATCAATATCCCTTACGTTATGGGTACCACCGTACTGGAGATCAAAGTTTGATACCTCATTGTCGTTATCATTTAATGCCATTCCCATAATTGACCAGGAAAATGAGCTAATTGCTTCCTCAGCTCTTACACCATTAGAGTTCAATAATCCATGGCACATTATAGAACTTGAAAAGTTACCACTGTCTACGCTAATCCTCTTGTCAGAGCTTTTCGCAGCAAATAACATTTCTGTTGCCGTTTTAACTGCATCAGACAGCCCAAATGATTCTGACTTAGTATCATAAATACCGTCAAGTAATGTTATCTTAGATCTGCTAGGCATTGAATTAAACTTATCAGCAGGGCTTATTTTGGCAAGTTTAATTGCTTGTTCAATTGCGTTCTCAATATGCAGTCTATCCAAGCTATTTATAGATGAAAATCCGAGCGAACCATCTACAAGTACTCTGATCCCAATGGTGCTACTAGTATGATATGTTGACTGTTTAAGATCGTTATTCTCAACAAAAACTTCAAGCTCTCTGTTTTTGAGTATATATACTTCAGCATATTGAGCTCCGCTCTTCTCCGCTCGAGCTACTCCAAAAGAAAGATATGTGTCAAAGTCATTATTAATATTACCTTTTTGTCGGTCCATCTTGTCTATTGCAAGCCTCCTATAATCGCCCTGCACCTAATGTGGGGGCCACCACCATCAACCTTTGCTGGTTGGAATTTTCCACAGTATCCCGTTCCAATATCATACTCAAAATCCTTTCCGACCATATCCACTGATTGTAATACATCGAAGGCGTTTCCAGAAATGCTCGCTCCTTTCATTAATTCTTGGATCTCACCGTTTTCGATCCTACATACTTCTTGTGCACCAAACATAAATTCTCCATTAGCGTCAGCCTGACCATTTCTAGGACCTTTTATTAAATAACCATGTCTAGTCTCTCTTATCATTTCATCTAATTTGTCATTACGCGGTTCAATGAAAGTATTTCTCATTCTAATAAGTGGATCGTCACTATACTCAAATGCACGCGCATTGCCAGTCGGTGCAGTATCAAAAATTAATGCAGTTTCACGATTATGGAGAAAGGATTTTAGAACACCTTTTTCGATGATTGCTGTTCTATTGGCAATAACTCCTTCATCGTCTACAGGAATAGTTCCCGCAGCATTTGCAGCAATATTTGACTGTCCACTATCTACCAAAGTGATCAGTTCACTAGCAATTTTATGCCCAATCTTGTCTTTGACGATGGAGCCTGAAAGGACAAAATCTGCCTCTACCATATGCCCGATAGCTTCATGGGATATCAGACCCACCATCCCAGGATCCAAAACCAAAGATGTTTTCTCACCATTTACATGTTTTGCTCCAAGCAACCTAGTCGCTTTCTCAGATGCTAAATTAGCATATTCAATATGGTCTTTTTTTAGAAATAAATCCTTCCATCCACCGGTAATTCCAATCCCTTCAGATATAGTAACGCTTTCAGCTCCCATACTGGCTACAGACACAACATTAAATTCGGGTTTAGAATCATAAATTTCTGCTTCTGTACCATCACTATTAACTATAATCTTATGATCTAATATTTCATGGTACACACAAGAGGCAGATTTTATAGCTTCTGAATACTTTCTAGCATGGAGTTCACTCTCTTGAACAATTTTTAGTTTCTCCTCCATGTCAACACTATCAAGATCTATGTTTACGTTTGGCTTATACACTCCCCTGATAACGTCATATTGTGCAAGTCCTGTCACCTTCTTCTTTTTAGTTTCAGCAAGTAATCTTGCCGCAGAGACTGCTTTGGCTGCAGAGTCAATCAATGCCTCTCCCGATACATTATTTGTGCTGCTAAAACCCCAACAACCATCAACTAGAACTCGAATTCCGCATCCAGAGTTCTGTACATTGCGTATTGTATCTAACTCTCCATTGCTAAAATTTACCTCATTCGTAATTCTTGATAGGTAACGGGCTTCGATATATTTTGTATCTCTGCTTTTTGAGATTACAGATCGTAGATCATCAATAACCAACGAATTTGCCATATAAATAAGGTCAGGTGGTTATCGGTAATCGGATATATGTTTATCCCCTATAACTGATAATCGTTAAATTCTACTAATTAGCAATAGGATCCAGATATTCCTTTTATAATATCAAAACTAGATTGTTTACATATAAAATGGTTGACTAAACTGGCTTATTGCGATATTTGAAGAACGACTATAGCTTGTTGTTAGTTCATGCATTAGCTTTGTTTGATGGGACACATCCTATGTGTTTATTCAACTTAATTCTAGGATACTTAACGTCTTATACTCAGAGAAAGAGTGCAAGAAGGAGATACATTTTCATTTAGTTTACCTTCAAACAATAATGATAAGAGTTAGGCTGACCTAAAAATAGCAGTCGTTTGCCTTGACATCGAAAGACAAGTGTCCAAGTAATAGTGATAGTATGAAGGAAAGTGATAATAATAGAATATTGCTTGTAGATGATGAAGAAGATATTACATTTGCACTAAGCATAGGTTTCTTTGCTATCAAAAGTAACGCGTAGCTTTTGTTCAAACAATCCTTTCATCCTCCTGATAAGTTTGATTGGACTTGAGCTATTACTATTGACATCAGCTAGACTTGTCTTTACTTTTGAAGATAAAGCTCCACTTATTGTACTCTATATGTGATTGTTTACATAAAAATCCTTTCTTATTTTTATAAATAAGATCACATATAATTTGATATTAGCTTGACTAAGCATACTTTAATTATAGGAGACTCAAGCTATATGCCAGAAATTGAATCTGGGTCGGTTCAATTTGTAGTCACCTCGCCTCCCTATTGGAATCTCAAAAGATATGGAAGTAAAGGTCAACTAAACCCAAAACAAGTATATCTTGAATACTTGAATCAAATTCAAAATGTGCTTAGAGAAGTAAAGAGAGTAATGGAGCCAGGAAGGTTCGTTTGTATCAATATAGGAACAGTTGTATCAAACGATAGGATGAGAGCAATTAATGCCGATATACAGAAAATTATGCAAGATCTTGATTTTACATTTAAGAAAGAAATAATCTGGGTAAAACCGAAAGGTACGCAGGGGCTGTGGCAAAGGGGAGTCACCAAATTTTTAAAAACAGAACCATATCCATGCTTTTTTAATTTAAATATAATGCACGAGTACATACTTATATTCCAAAAATATGGTAGTCTTCGGGTAAACCTTACACATAAAAACAGATTATCCGAAGAATTTGTAAAACAGGTGGCTTGGAGCGTATGGGACATGCCAATCTCATTTACAAAAGGACACCCAGCACCCTTCCCATATGCTATACCTGAACGTCTGATAAAGCTATATACCTTTGAAAATGATACTGTTCTTGATCCTTTTGGTGGTAGTGGCACCACTATGAAAGCAGCAAGAGATCAAAAACGAAATTCAATTCTCTATGAGATCAATCCAGAGTATATTAAGCTTATAAAAAATAAAGTGAACTGGAATAGCAGGAGCATGGATTCAGATGCGAGATATGAGATCAAAATCAGGAATAATCAGCGGCCTATTACAAACTGATTTAGCAAGAGTCAGTAATCTGGATAATTTGGACTGGGAATCAAAGGATGCAAGTACAAGATATTTTACACACAGCTATCATTCGTACTCAGCAAAGTATATTCCACAGATCCCTCGTTATTTAATTTCGAATCTTACCAAGAGAAATGATCTCATATTAGACAATTTTGTCGGAAGTGGGACAACTTTAGTCGAATCTAAGGTTCTGGGCAGACATGCAATAGGTGTAGATATCAATCCTTTAGCATGTTTAGTAGCAAAAGTAAAAATTACAAACATTCAGAAACCGGATTTGGAAAAAATTTTGTCAATCTCCATGTCAATCAAGGAGGATATTCTAAAATTGCGTGCTTGTCACGGATATACCAACAACAATACCTCAACTTTTGATCTTCAAGACATAGGCCCGATCAATAATAATGATTACTTACTGGCTAACATACCAAATCACAATATTCTGAAATGGTTTAACAAAAATGTAATTTATGAGCTGTTAACAATAAAACTAAAAATTGACTCGCTAGAAGAAAACCACATAAGAGATTTTCTTCTAGTAGCTTTTTCTTCTATCCTACGTAGTAGTTCCAATGCTACTAGTGGTTTTGGAAACCTGATGATTAATAAGCAGCCTCCAAAGAAGAGCAACATATTTGAAAAATTTAATCGAGTTGCCAACAAAATGGTTACGAAGATGGAAGAATTCAACCAGGTTACAAAAAACAATTCAGATATCAAAATATTTAATCATGACACTCGCAGTCTTAGATTCATCGCTGACGATACGATAAGCTTCATTTGCACTCATCCGCCATATATGGCATCCGTTCCCTTTGCAGAGTATCAAAAGCTATCTTTATGGTGGTTAGGTTTCAGTCAACAAGAACTGGAAAATAAACTCATAGGTGGTAGACGTGCCAGAAGTGATACTGCAGAGAGGTTTTTTCAAGATATTTTCACGACATTAACAGAAATGAAGCGAGTATTACAGAAAAAAAAATACTGTTGTATTATTATTGGAAATCCGGTATATAATAATAGAGAATGGCAATTGAATGAGATTATAAAAAAAAATGCTTCAGAGGTGGGGCTTACATTACTAAAGGAAATAACTCGTATGAAATATAGATTAACTATGGGCAAAATGAAACAAGAGTTTATCTTAATCTTCAGGAATTAGATAAGGAATAAATTAATATAAAATAATATATCTATAAGAACTCCCTGTACAGGATATTAAAACAAAATGGATATCGTCCCTGCTTACCCCGCTCCAGACTTCAAAAATATTGTGAAGTGGGAAAATTCAGAACCCATATCTATCAAAGACCTTAAAGGTAAGGTGGTGCTATTAGATTGTTGGACATATACGTGCATATTCTGCTTGCGTACTATACCAATAATGAAACGCCTGCAGGAAAAATACTCCCAAAAATATGGTT
Organism: Thermoproteota archaeon; assembly: GCA_046724555.1. Lineage (GTDB taxonomy): Archaea > Thermoproteota > Nitrososphaeria > Nitrososphaerales > Nitrososphaeraceae > JAFAQB01. The sequence goes on from JBKOWU010000174.1 coordinate 6,327, forward strand.
TTTTAGTAATACAGGCACATTCCGCTGAATACGAATTTGCGCGCGACATACTAAATATTCAAAAAGCATTAGCATATTATGATGTTAGCAGTATTCCAATGGCATTTGATACAAATAACAGGACATGGGAAGCATATGGCAATATGTACTGGCCTAAACACATTTTGATTGATCAAAACAACTTTATTCGCTACGAACATGCCGGATATGGCAAAATAGATGAATTTGAAAATGCAGTAGTGGAATTATTAGATGAGGCAGGATGCAGACCTACTGAAGACATAGATGGTGAAAATCCTAACGATGAAATTTTTAACACCTATGGAATGCATTTTAATGGTATAGCGCCTGAGATCTGTATAGGATATTCCAGACTTAGGCGATTTGGAAACAATCAGACAATGAAACCTAACGAGCCTAACACGGCGATTGATCCTGGTTCTCACATGGAAAATGTGGTTTACCTTTCTGGAAAATGGATATGGGAAAGAGAAGGAGTAAGAATTTGTCCTGGAGCTAAAGAAAAGAATTCTGCAGTGATCATGAAGTATAATTCTGCAAGACGTGTTCATGGAATTATTGGAACGTCAGACGCAAACGTAGGGCGGGTAGAGGTAAAGATGGATGGAAATTACGTAACAAAGGATCAATTAGGGACACATATGAAATTAAAGGATGGCATTAGCTATGCAGATATTGAGTGGCCGTTTATTCATAACCTGATTAGGACTGAAGAACCAGAAATACACGAAGTTCAAATTATTCCACGTTCAGATAATTTCGTTTTTAACACTTTTGTATTTGGCTGACTGGCAATCTAAAGTTGAGTCTTATCTCTGGTCATTATATGTACTTATTATCCATGCATATTTATGGATATAAAAATCATTATGATAAAATCCGTTGAACCTGATCTGCATATTACGTAAGGCTCATAGCCACAGCTCCGCAAGTTCACAAGAGTAACCAAACGTATATTCTCTCATTATCTGGTCTATATATACAGGAGCGTTATTTAGATCAGTCATATTTCAGTTAATAGATACTTAATGCACATATTCTATAGATAGTAAAACTATGAAATTCATATTGTTGGTGATGATGTTGACGACGCTGTTGTTGGTAACTACTATCGTTATGATGTCTGCTGTTACCAATACTATTAGTGTACTGATACCACTATAATAGCAACTACAACAACAATATTATCAGACAGTTCAAACGTTCCCATATATTGAAGATTCGGTAAAATGAGAATACTGTACACGACATCTATGTACAGCTAGTACTGGCTACCACAATGGTTATAATAGAAGATATAATGACTAAGCGGACTTCTTAGGTTAGATTTAAAAGAACAGAAATAAGAAGGAAAATTTTGGTAAAAAGATTTAATACTCAATATTGTAATCGCTAAGCAATCAACCGCAAATATACGCAAAAGATTATGTTGTGATATCTTTGTTACATGTTTTGTATTTATCATTACATATCGAAATGATACTTATAATATCTTCTGTTTCTTTTCTGCCAAGAAAGTTTTTTATTACATATTTTATAATTCAAAGCGTGAAGAAGGAAGATATCGAGGTGCATATAGAAAAAAATAATAGTGAACCACTCCAAGAGAATTCTTTGGCACCAGACTTTACCGCGTTAGATCTTGATGGCAAAGCTATAAAGCTTTCTGATTTTTGTAGTAAAAAGGAAGTTGTAGTTTATTTTTATCCAAAAGACTTTACCCCTGGCTGTACCACAGAGGCAGCAGAATTTACAAGAGAATATGCTAAATTCAAAGAGGCCAACATAGAAATAATTGGCGTTAGTCCTGACAATGATGACTCGCATAAAAAGTTTAGAGAGCAAATGAAAATTCCATATTTACTTGCGTCCGACGCTCAAAATGAAATATCTAGGAAATATGGTGTTTATGGAGTTAAGAATTATATGGGCAGAGAATATATGGGAGTGAATAGATCGACCTTCCTAATCGACAAAAATAGTATGATAGTTAAAGTATATCCAAGAATAAAGCCGATGCCAGGTAAAGGATTTGCTGACGAATACATTAAGATTTTCGAGATGATCACGAACAAGAAAAATCCATCAATAAAAGCAAATGATAAATGATATAATAAAAAAAGAACCGCTATAGATAAATAGTTTCACTTCTTCTCTGTCTGCTCTACCCGAATCTTCGTATTATTTGTGATAAAAACAAAAATCTTGATGGGTGACGATTTTATGTAGTTCCTGATTAATATTTTTTATGGGTCTTCAGATAAACGATTTATGTATCCCATTGTACTCCTTGTAAATCTGAATGATGATGACAACTGGCATTTGCTACGTGCCAAAGAGGTAAGTTAATCTAGCCTTTAGAAAAGCGCTTCTACACCACCACTTATTGATACTTGTATTATTGTTATGAATAATATCGTTATACGGCAGCTGCCTTCATTTGCATAAAACAAGTAATATATTTAATAGACCAAGTGCATTTATATTCCATAATGAAATGAAAGTATGCCAGGGAATCAGGCTACACAAAAGATAAACAAGAAGGAGCGAATTTGTAAATACTGTGGGTGGAATATAGATGAACCAGATCTAGAGATACTTACTTTCTTGCATTCTGATTGTTGGAAGGAATATAGAAAAAATAACTTAGTATACCCTATGCCGGGACTTGTTTAATCATACTTATTATATCTAGCGTTAATAATTGTCTTTCAAAAAGTAGGAGCATGACTCTATTGATAATATCAATCAAAATATACCATCATTTAACATAATAATGTTTTCAACACTTAATTAGACAAAACTAACAATTCCATTATCTCTGAGTTGCATGGAAAGAAGATGCGATATGTTATGACTTGACAGATGAGAAGTGGCGATATGTTAAGATAACAAAAGATGGCTGGCAAGTAATTCTTGCCTTTATTCCATGCTGCACATCCTAAGCGTTTGCCTTTATTAGCTTTAGAAATTTTTAATTTTGATTCTTCTAGCCCATTACTCAAATCCAGAGCATAGACTTCAGCTATGTAGGCTAAATTATAACGTGCCAACTGTTCTGGTAGAAGCATCTCTTATGGCCATGATTTACAGATATAAAAAAAATACAGGCGATTAAAGTATTGTTTTTCACTTTCTGAACTTGTGCCAAAATGTATTAAGAACAACTACTACAGGATCGTCATCTTCATCAGCAGCAGCAATACCGTCCTCAACTATATACAAATACTTTGACTTTTTGATATTAGCGCTAGTTGTTCCTTCAATAGCGATAAATATATACGTAATACTTGTAGTTGGAAGTCATTTATATTCTGAAGATTCTCCTTATTTAATACTCCTTTTCATACCTTCAGGAGCGATATTATTCTTGCTCATAAAGTTGCCCATGGCGAGTAAAAAATAACATATTATAACACAAATAGAAACTACCATCATATTGAGGCTTCTGACCTGCTACAGATATTGTCTGTCATTGAAGCCATTATGGAACCATTAATGGAACCATTAACCAATGCATTTCTTAGTGTATTATGCATATAGCTTGCCTAAAAAAGGTTATTTGATAGATTATCTATACTATACTTATTGATAAATGAAGACGTTAGATGCCAGATCTGCAACTGATGAATACATGTCTACTCATTCTCTTACATTTTCTACTCCAGATTTGATATTAAAAGAATTTGTGATATGGCTGTGTGAGCAAGTAAGCACTAGAGACGAAAAAGAACAGATTCCAAGGATAATGCTCTATCTTAAAGATAAGGAGGATAGACACGGTAACATAATTTCCTCAAAACCAAGTCCATCAAACAGGGAACGACACAATAACCCAGAACCCAAATTTTGCATTGAATGTAGGTCAAACCTTAAGACAAGATCCAAATTCTGTACAAAATGCGGAACCAAACAAGAATGAGAAGATTAAAATCGCTTGAAAAGATAGTAAAAGAAGAAGTATTAAAGAAGAGACCCAATAATGTCATCTTTGATTTTAAACATTATGAATATTCCAATAATGTCAAACTGTCTTCCCCGCCTAATCCGTTTCTAAAAATTAGAAATCCATTGATTCTTATATGCATTCTTAGATTCGTAGCACAGAACTCAAAGGGTGATGAAAGTATTCAAGGGAAAAACAGAAACGAAAATGAAACAGATGGAGAAAAAATGGCAGTAACAACAAATCAGGTTTTCTAATTTAATAGCCACCAAAAAAATGTTTTGTTGTTTATGTGTGTTATTATGGACCACTCCAGTCAAATGGAATATACTTGCTTGATCTACCGTTCCACTCCCATTTGAAGCCCATTGCATTAACTTCATTTGCTATAGCTTTTCCCCATGTTGCAGTCGTTCCTGGACCAACTTCGCTGCCAGGTGCGTTGATAATCTGAACTCGCTTGCCAGGAGGAGTCGTAGGTCCTGATAATGCTTCAGCCTTCGCTACTACTTTTCCGGGTATTTCAGCACCCCAATTGCGAAGGTCATCTGATGCTTTAAACTTAATTGGAGCGAATTCAAGCCCTCTTACCTCTCCTATTAGTTTTGCAAATTCAGCCATGAACCCACCGGCCTTACCACCAAAGATCATCTGCAAAGCATGTCGCTGCTGTTCATTGGCTTTCTCGTCAATGAAGATTGCTACAGTTGCCTTCGTCTGACCTGCCCATATATTTCCGGTAAAGCTATCAAGTCCTAATATATTCAAGCCGTCAAGTACAGTTTCGCTATACTGTCCTTTTTGTATGTGCCATACCATGACACCGGCGCAGTCACCATAAGTAGGAGCTTGGGCGAATGTACGTGGACATGGTATACTGCATTTGCAAACATCAAACCAGCCTCCAGAAACCTTCCAGTTTGGAATACTATAATTATAGGGTTTGATGCAAATGGAACTATTTTAGCATTTTACATAGTAACAAACGAAAATCCACACTTGTAATGTTACTACGGTTGATGATGCTATAAGGTTTGTATCACACAAATCCAATGAGAAGCTAAAATCTAGCAGCAGTGAAGGTGATAAAGAAGAATCAAACTAGCCTGATTATGATGAAGGATCTAGAGAAACAAACAATACAGCAATGACTACAAACAAGATATTTTAGAAATGAACTGCTTTTCGGTTCTGTCAACTGTAGGGACATCGACTAAAAGGCTTCATCAGGATTATTACAGTGTTGTCTTCCTTGTGCTGTAAGACTAATATGCCCATTATCAAAAAGTCGTATATAACCAGTTTCTCTTTCAATTATTTGAAGCTCGTGATTAACGTATTGCATATCAAATCCGTCACGTAAATCATCGTCTATTGGAAAGGTAATAGGACGATTATTATTTCTCGCATCAGTATCTTTAGCACAGAGTTCTCTCAATAGTCTTATCCTTAGTTGCCTTCTATCGTCTTCTGGAGCGCCAACGTCACTTGCATTCATGGATAACATGATGTATTTTGACTTATAACAATTCTCCAACGTTACCCGATCTGATGCTAGTGCAGTAGAGGATGTTATTAGGTTTGTATCTTCTAACAAAGCAAAAGAGAAACTAAAAACATCATCAGCTGATGACAATGAACACAAGATCAGCCATAGGAAGAGGAAGATGGGGAAGAAGAGGAGATGGGGAAGTTACATCATCAACAACGAATCAGATTTTCTGAACCAATTTGCATTTTTTTACTATTTAAACAACACAAAAAAGCTTAACCTTGCAAGGATAAAAGAAGTAGTAGTAGCAATAGAGTGGGAATCAAAGAGGGTATATAGCCTTGTTGGCCGGCTTTGACCCCGGGCATGCTTTTGTCTTACTCCTTTGAGCGAGACTTATCACATACTTCTATCCTATTCTCTATTGCTATTATATTATACTACATTCGATCATATTAACCTTGGACGCAGATAACGAAGTAGCAAAAACTAAAAGCTTTCCTACCATACCAAAACATGGCATTATAAATAGTGACATTCAAGGACCTAAAGAGGAAAGCGAATTTAAACGCTACAACTATACTATTTCCTTCTTCTAACAAACCTTAATAGCAAATCAACAATTAGTACAATTCAATTAGTTGACATTGGAAGAAAAAATAAGGAGTTGATTAAATCATTTGTTGAGAAGCTTTTAACATACGTGATCTGGCAGCTATTGACAAGTATCATGCAGCAAATCTAATTGATGGCTCAGGAAAAACATTAGAATCATTCAAAAAGTCTTAGGTGCACTCCTTTCAGGCTTTCCTGATTTACATGTAAACATAGTCACAGGCCCTAGAATAAACTTAGCAGAGGAATTAATCGATAGGTTACACGATTTATTCATGAATGGTAAACTAGGCATTGATTGTAAGCAAGTAGGCCCAATTATTTATATAAAAGATAAAGTTATTCAAGCATTTCCTAGTCATACAATCAGTTCAAGTCGTGGATATACCGATGTTAAATTCATTTTGTTAGACGAAGCTGCATACTTTCCACCGGGTCAACAGTCTGAGGTTGAAGCTGTGACTGAAGGATATAGAATAAAATCAAACCCTCACTCTCGGTCTAGTGTTTCAACATATTATATTTACAATACTACGATAATCCCAAATGAATACTAGTTTTGACCTTGACTTTGCTAAAATACTCGAAGACTCTATAGACGATAAAATAAATCAGTCCAGAGAGGAAATGCATGAATATCATGATCCTATATTCAATCAAAGCTTATTAATTGAAATAGAGGCGTTAGAGTGGGTTCAACTACAAATAGAGCATTTGGTGAAGAGAAGAGTAAAAAAAGAAATAAACTAAACTAAAATGAATAATAATAACCTTAATACTGCCAGAGCTCCTAATATCAAAGCTGATTCTCCTGAAGTTAAAGAGATAATTGACTTTGCAGAGAGGGGTAGGTATATGCTAGATGTTAAAATAAACCATCCTAGAATAGCTATGCAGAAATCAGATAATCTTCCTAATATCGATATGTTTACAATAAGAATACAAGCTTTAGAGTGGGTTCAAGGAAAATTGAATTTTCTATGGGAGCGCACAAGATAAAACCTATTATCATGTCTTTAAACTTCAGCTTTATTACCTGCAACCTATCTAATGTGACGACACTTTAATTTTTGTGCGACTCCTCAATGGCACTTTTTTTTCGTGGAAACATTTTCTCGTATGGCTCCAATATACTTCTACAAAATTGCATACCCTTTTGCGTAGGCCTATATATTGTAACTATCCTTTTGCCAGTATGTGTTTCACTTTTGCTTATCAGGCCATTTAGTTCTAACTCATAAATGATGGATTTGTGTTTCTTTAAGTTCAATCCACAAAAACTAATTAATGCAGTCTGGTTTAGTTCACCATACTCAACCAATTTTAGTATTATATCCTCAACAATATAGATCCTATCACGATATGAGGATGTAGAACCAGACATTACTAGCAACTGATTTGTAACGTTGTTTATACCTATACACTCATTTAGTAAGCTGCTGTAAATGTTACTCCAATATGACCATTTGCTTTACCAGAGTTATTCCACTCTATCCATAATCATTATACTTGTGTTTGCTTGAACGAGCAATAGTCAGATCAGAACCTGGAACAGGTGTGAACTGTATATAAAGCAAAAGCGACCCTTCATTGTTTCACCATCTTCAATTGCTTCGATCTGTAATTCTAACGTATCTGTGTTTCCTAGACCGAATTCAAAGGGGACTGATTTTACTCCAAGCATTTCACCTATAAGATTAGTAGCTGCGGCAAAGAATCCTATTTCTTGCCGAATGTATCTTTATATTGCGTATTATTGCTCCTGTGGTGCAAATCGAATATTCGCTCGCATTCCTACATTATCATCTAAAGTATTTAGAAGCCTGATCACAGAAAACATGATATGTAGAATACTTAGATATCTATTCAACATTTTAGAAGACTGGTGTTGGTGATGATAATTCAATAACAAAAAGACACTTGTAAATTGTGTCAAAGAGTTGTATAAAATGGGTCTCACATCATCAGTATCTGGTAACCACAGTATTAGGTTTAAAGGCAAAAAGTGGATGTGGATAACTCCTTCTGGAATTCCTCGTTATATCCTACAAGAGAAAGATTTGGTTAAAGTTCACTTGGAAGCAAACTCGACAATTAGCCATGGCACTAGTACCAGATCCAGATATAAATCAAAACCAAGCATTGAATGGCGTATGCATGCTTCTATCTATAATAAAAGATCAAACGTAAACGCAGTTGTTCACACTCATAGTCCTTATACTCTTGCTATTGCTATATCAGTAAATGAATTTCAACACATAATAGAAGAATCTAAAATTGTGGTAGGAAACCCCGTAATAATATCAAATAAGCCATCAGGATCACCAGATTTGGCAAACGCGGTTTCAAATGCATTTGTAGGAGAAAAGGATGAAGAACAAGTAAGAGCAGTCATAATTAGAAATCACGGAGTAGTATCTATTGGAAATAATATATACGAAGCTCGTGCAGTTATAGAGTCACTTGAAGAATGGGCTAAAATCTATACAATATCTAAAATCTTTGGCGGAGCAAAGTATGTATTATAAAAGATAAGCCCATTGCTACTGTATCCTTTTTCAATAGTTGCTGAAAGAATTGTTGAGCAGTCAATAGTTTAATTTAACACACTTAGATACTTCAAGAAAAACCTTAAATTATATGATTTATAACCTGCGGTGTTTGAAAATTGTAGCCATTCTTTACCCCGGTGGAGAAGCAGCTAAGAATAACGCAAACTTGTTGGGTTGTGCAGAGAATGCCCTTGGGCTAAGAGATTTCCTTGAAAGCAATGGTCATGAATTTGTAGTACTGACCGACAAGGAGTATGAGCTTGACAGACACCTTCCTACTGCTGATGTATTAATTACTACTCCATTATGGCCAGCTTATGTTACTAGAGAAAGAATTTCGAATGCTCCAAAGCTTCGGCTTATTTTGACTGCTGGTGTCGGTTCCGATCATATAGATTTAGCGGCTGCAGCTGCGAAAGGAATTACTGTGGCAGAGATTACAGGTAGCAACGTTGTAAGTGTAGCTGAGCAAGTGGTAATGCATATCTTAGCTCTTGTTCGTAACTATATTCCCGCTTACAAACAGGTTCTCGATGGTAGATAGGATATTGCAGAAATTGCTGCTAATGGTCATGATCTTGAGGGCAAGACTGTTGGAGTTATAGGAACTGGTCGAATTGGACAGAGGGTATGTACGAGGCTTAAAGCATTTGATATAGGCTTACTTTATTATAACAATTTTCGACTTAGTACTGTTGAAGAATTTGTACTCGGTGTACGCTACGCCCCTTTGGACGAACTAGTTGAAAAATCAGATATCATCACTATCAATACGCCTCTAACTCCAGAGACCGATGGAATGTTTAATCGTGATCTCTTATTTAGGATGAAAAAAGGCGCGTCAACACTGCTCGGGGCAAGATTATTGATACTCGCTCACTTGTTGAAGTCTTGGAGAAAGGTCATTTGGCAGGATATGCTGGAGATGTATGGTATCCTGAGCCTGCACCTATGGATCATCCATGGAGAAGTATGCCTAACCACGGGATGGTACATCACTACTCCGGGACAACTTTAGAAGCACAAGGGAGATATGCCGATGGAATTAAAAATTGCCTTTCGAATTTTCTAAAAGGACGTGCTATTGATCGTGATTACCTCATAGTAGACGATGGAAAGGTAGTAAGCCCCAGTTATAGCTATGCCTTCAAGAGACAATAATCCGAGTCATTTTGCAAAACACTATCTCAATTAATCGTTGAGGGAAGCATAGTGAAGCTCGCAGAAAGAGCCAGATAAAGATAAGAGAATTGGGATGGCTAAATCAAATAAATAAACTCAATACTACCGAATCTGATCAGATAAGCATGTCATCTCAATTTACAAGCTTGATATCGACATGATATTAAATAGGATATATGAAACATTACTTTAGCTGAAATGCAAAAAGGTATATTTCTCAGGGCCGAGTATCAAAGTACTATAACCTAACATATCCAATAAGATTACTGATCTTTAATGCTAATTGCTATACTTAAAAGAAGTACAATTCAAATAAACACTGATGATGAAGGAAAAGAAAAACAAACAGTGTCCAATATGTGGTTGTACAGACCATAGATTGATAGGATGTGCGACACATTGGCGAAACCATTTTAAGAATGACGAAGGAAGATGTGAAATAGGAAAAGGTGAAGAGAAGAGCACCCGTGATTAAAACTCATAGTCTGCGGCTACTGCAATTGCAGCTTTTGTATATAAGTTTAAAGACTTAACAAATAGAAATAAACAAATAATCACTACTAGTATTTCAACGTTATCTTTTCTATCTACCAGATAGAACAAATGTAAATCAATATTGCAAAAAATCATCATTTGCTAATGTTGAAAAAATTCATGTATACATTGCAATGGTATATCATTTTTAAAATATGCACTTTTTCCAATGAATGAATCGAACATTGTTGTAAACCACGCCATGTACATAGAGAATAGCAGTACTGAAGATTTAAAGTTTTACAGAAAGCTTCGTGCTAAAGCTAATTCCAATAAATTATGTGATTGCCCTTACAGCGAATTAGGTAAAGTGAAGATTGATCCCGATGAGCATTTGCAGGGATGCCGCTTTTACAAACGCAGCAGGAGTAGTAAATTCGGAACAAAGAGGCTAGTGATTCCGGACCAAATTCGGGATGGATGCAGTTTAGGCATCGTATTATGAGAGGTGCGATGCTAAAGTGACTGCTACTGCTACAACCAAACTAACGCCAGAGCAACAATCCGCTGTATTATACTGGCCTACTATAGCCAAAATACCTATAATACCGTGTGATAGCAGGGTCAAGGGCTTTAATTTTCCTAATTGGTCAAATGCTGATCTTACTGCGGAAGATTGGGAATCAAATGTAGCTGCTGGCCTATACGATAATGGTATTGCCTTAAGACTTGGCGCAACTCTGCAGCCTGGACTTTATTCGTTCGCTTTGGACTTTGATGGAGAAAATGCCGTAAAGGAGTTCTTCCGCAGCTGGGATAATGTACAGCGATGGTCAAAGAATACAAGAATTGAGTGGCATCAAGATAAAGGTCGACTACATATCGTGTTTTTCTCAGAAAATAACGTTACCAAAAAGAGGCGGCGCTGAAATGGAGATACACACATGGCTAGTAGAGAAGCAGATTGAGCAAAACCATCTAGAAGAATCGATCATAGACGCAAAGGAAGCAGTACGGTGCGCCATTGAGAATATGATAATTGATAAACTCAAAACTTTGAAGGGAATAAACGACCTGACGGCTTATACCAAATCAAGTGATAGGTTTCAGACTCTAGTCGCAAACAATATGTTACCATTTGCTAGAAGAATCAAGGAGCAGGGAACAGGAGATAAGTATACAGATTGTATAGCAGTTGATACTGGAATTCTCACCGAGCTATACAAATATGAAATTACCAAGGAACAATTATCAAATCTCAAGGCATTGGCTGATTATATGGGCGGTTCATGGAAGAGATCGGACAGCAAAACCATGATAGAGATATCAAACAAACAGCTTAGGAGCTATTTTGGAGAATAACTATTGGCTATATTTAGTGCATTCAATGCATTTAGTGCATGGCCTCATACAAGGAGCCATACTTTTTTCGGAAATTCTACAAAACGTTATTAAAAAATGAAGTGATTCTTAATAATGACTAGGTATCTTTGGACGGGCGAATCTGAATATTGCATATGTGGACACCATGTCACGGATCATGAGACTTCACAATGGCCAGTCTCAATGACGCGATCGCCAATGGTTATTTGCAGAGGCGCATGGAATGTTCGCGCGATCGCCAATTGTAAATACGGATGTGACGAATTCAGGTCATGTAGAATAAGAACAATCGGAGAAGATAATGACTCAACTATTGATGTTGAAGAGTTAGTAATACCATTAAAATCTAGTACGTCAGGAATAACTTTAGCCCGACAGTTAATCGATACAACATCAAGTACGGAGATTTCATATGATTCAACTTCTTAACAGTTCAAATGGTTCGTTCAATTATGTTAGTTCTTATGTATATCTCAGACTAGCTATAGTTCCTTCATCATCTTATCTTTTCATGCGATCTTCCAAACGTGATTTTGCGAATTATTTTATTTGGCAAAAAGGCAGGTATTATAACCAGAGCAAAAAGAAAAGGACTTAGCTCGGTATACACAAAAGAAAATCCTGTTGCGACCAAGTATACTATTATTCCAAACAGTGTTCTTCTGGATAGCGTAGTCTTCATAATAGGATCTAAATTTTCATCTAGCAATCTGCCATGACGACTTGTAGTAACATATCTCCATTGAATGTAAAGCACAGAAGCTATTACGATCGAATTACCACCATATACCAAAATTGAGATTTCTTGTTCTCTGTATTCACCTAATAGAGATGTAGAGAATGGTACTAGGCACGTTGCCATCAAAAATATGATATTTATCCAGATGAGGGCGCGATTCGATTGTTTAATGTAATGAAATTGTCTATGATGAGCCACCCAATAAATAGCCAATATTACAAAACTAATCCCAAAACTAAGTATTTTTGGCCACAAATCAAATAGTCTCTTAAGTAGCTCAGTTCCAGCTGCAACACTATCGATAGCATAATGAGATGATATTTGTGGTACGCTGATATCTAAAACTAATAAAGTCATAACGACAGCAAAAACGCCATCGGTAAGAGCCTCTATTCTATTTTTGTTAAGGATTGTTTCATCATCCATGTATAACTGACTTGGATGAGATATCATAGCAGACTATTTACGTTAGCCTATCGTTATGCAGTCTGCCTCATATTCATACTCTACATGGAGCGATAATTTCAATACAATAATTAGATAAAGCTAAAAAGGTGACCGACGTAATATTTACGAAGGAAATATCTGAACTTTGAACACAAAAGCTGAACAGCTAGAATAGAGAAGATCTATGGTTGGTATAAGTAGCATATATCAATATAATGAAGGACAGGCCCCACCTGCTGCAACATCTCAACCACAACCACAACCACAACAACAGGCCCAAAGAAGCAAATATGTACAAGGCATAGTAACAAGTGTTTTAACCTATGCTTCTTCTGATGGCAAAACTTGTATTGCAACGGTAGATCTTCCTGCAAACAGACCAAATAATCTTGGACTTAAACCTGGTAGCACTATAGAGTTATTAGCTCCGGATGAAAGTCTTTGTACTTCACTTGGCTTGGCCAAAATAGGCAAAGGACAAATGTCCTTCCAAGTTGCTCTCCCTCACCTCACTGTAAAAGCCATACCCTCCTCTCTACTAGATGAGTTCCCGACAGACTACGAATTACTATACAGAGTGCTACGAGTAAGAATATAATACAATGGTAGCTAACCCTTACTCCTTTTGTAGCAAAACGTGTCGCGCACATCATTATCCATCCTCATTTTCAAGCCAATTACCAATAATTCTAAGAATCCCTACTCACAGCTTGAGGAATCAAATCCCCTATGTCAGCAGCAATCAGTTTGGTCTTGAGCAAAAAAAGCACTTGGAGTGACGATAGACCCTTGTCCGAGCGAGTTCACAAGAACTACCTTGCAATTGCACAACGTTATAAATAGCAAAGGCCTTATTTACAACGTACTAATTAGCCAAACTGCAGCTAAATAGTACAGCGACCATCTGTACTAGTGTCTAATTTGCGATTTAAGTCATAGGTTTTTTGGTTTTGATTGCATATGGAAAAGACCACGACAGCAAAAAGTTGAAGAAAAAATACATTGGCGACCATTTGCCGAAGGAAAAGGGATCAAATGTCAATTCTTCTATTAATCATGTATTGTAGATGTTCTGTTTTATGTAATGATGACATGATTGTACTGGAATAGTTGGTAATAATGTGCATTAATGGAAGAGTTTTGCTTTTGTTTTCTGATTTGTCGTTTCTTTCAAACGTTTTACTATCCTATACTTAATTTTGACCAAGCAAAATGATAAAGCTAGGTATTCCAATTATAGTATCAAGTATGAAAATAGTTTATCTTAGAAAGAAAGTCTTCATTATATTTTTATTGTAGCACATTGTTCAGCAGTAGGTATGCAGATCTTTAGCGGTTGGCATTTTCTGGCTTTTTCCTATGATGGGGTATCATAACATTCTAATTTCGCGTGGGGGTATCACATCTGCTATAACAAATCAATAGAAAATAAATTTATTAAATATAAATATGCATATAACGAATATAAATGACTACTCTTTTCCGTACATCTGCCACAGGATACAACAGTAGGAAATTTTTAGTCATCATTTCAATTGTAGTTTCTTCATTAATACTAGATATATCACTTAGTAACATTTCTGATTTAATAATCATATCTACCATTTGGGGTTTTGTAGCCTTTATTGGTATAGCAATTATATATGCAGTAGGACAGTATCTCATCTTAGATTTCGTTAAGCACAAAAGTAAGAACATAAGATTGAAGTCACCATATTTTGATAAACTAACCACAATAATAACAATCGTACAGTATGTTCTGACAGCAACTATCATATTTATTATTTTACAAATATTTGTAAACTCCTATTACTACACTTTCATGTTAGCTTGGAGTTCGTCAATCAGCTATGCAATAGCAAGCACTATAATGGTGATACTTGCATTAAAGTTCTTTTCTTGGTACAGATCAAATAGAAATTTTATAGTCTTGTCATATGGCATATCTTCTCTAGTCACTAGTATCAGTATTGTATCATCACTTGTTTTTTTCACCGTTACAATACTAGGTATGCCAGCTCAGATAACAAGTTCATCGGAGTCAGAACAAAGAAATACAGCAGAACAAAGAGAAGTTGGCCATTCAGAACAAAATACAGCAGAACAAAGAAATACAGCAGAACAAAGAGAAGTTGGCCATTCAGAACAAAATACAGCAGAACAAAGAAATACAGCAGAACAAAGAGAAGTTGGCCATGGGCCAGATATCAGAAAATTTGATCTATCTACAACATTAGGAAAAGTTCAGACTGTCTTTGTTACATCTCATATTGTGAGCTTTTTGTTATTATGGAGTAGCACTGCTATGCTTTTACATACTTATTCTAATAAGTTAGGTAAAGTCAAATTCTGGACTATCATCACTATTCCTATAGCATCATTTCTAAGTATTTTTGTTATTGTAACTCCATTTGTTCAGAGTTTTTCAAATGCTGCTGACCCAACATTTAGGATAGTAGTAGATGCTTTAGGCTACACACTGCCTGCAATAGTCAGCAGCATTTTATTTGGTCTCCCCTTTTTGATGATAGCAAGGAGCCTCAGCCATAGTATCATTTTGAAAGATTATATGATTATAGCTGGATCGGGATTTGCTCTTTTTGCGCTAGCAACTACCGGTAACGTGATATTAGCCCCTTATCCACCCCTTGGACTTGCCAGCGTCTCATTTGTAGGATTATCGTCCTATCTTATACTAATGGGCATCTATTCTTCAACAATTTCTATGTCTGAAGACGTAAAGTTACGTGAGGTAATTAGAAAATCTGCAGTAGATGAATCAAAATTACTAGTTAGCACCGGATCAACTCAAATGGAGCAGAAAATAGAGAAAAAGGTGATAGACATGGCAAAAGGCCATGCGGCTAACATGACTAAGCAGACTGGAGTCCAACTATCCCTTACGGAGCATGACATGAAACAATATTTGTCTACAGTACTAAAAGAAATTAAAGTATTACAAAACGTTGATGAAATCTTAAAGAAAGGAAAAGACATTTTGGAAAGCTCTATAGAGTTTTTAGCTTGCTCAAAATTTGGTGGAATGCAATTAGTCTATAACAACTACTTTGATACCTACGAAAAAGTTATGATGAACAAATATGGAAAAGGAGAACACAAGGGCATAAGATGGGTCACTTCTATTATAGATAAAGATAGTGCAAACCTAGTCAGATTATTCCTCAATATTGGTGTACAGATAAGACATGTCAAAAATATGCCGCCAATCGATTTTGCTGTGTCAGATAAAGAAATGATGGCTACAATAGAGAAGATGGAAGGTGGCGAAATGGCTCAGAGTCTATTAGTTAGTAATGAACCAGCCTACATTAATCACTTTGCTTTCATTTTTGAAGAGTTGTGGAAGAATGGGATTGATGCTAATGAGAGGATAAAAGATATTGAAATAGGAGTAGACTTGGCTGACATTGAAGTCATTCCAAGCTCAGCTAGGGCTCAAGATGTATATTTGGATATTGTAAAGTCAGCTTCAGAAGAAATACTATGGATATTTCCTACTACCAATGCCTTTGTAAGACAAGATAA
Organism: Thermoproteota archaeon; assembly: GCA_046724555.1. Classification (GTDB taxonomy): domain Archaea; phylum Thermoproteota; class Nitrososphaeria; order Nitrososphaerales; family Nitrososphaeraceae; genus JAFAQB01. The sequence goes on from JBKOWU010000174.1 coordinate 22,724, forward strand.
GATCGGTGCTATACCATTAGCTGTACAAGCAGCAAGAGAAAGAAATGTTAAAGTTAAGATATTGGCGCCTGCAAACAGTGTAGTCCAACAAAAAATACGACATATAAAAGAATATTGTCCTTCGGATATGATAGATGTAAGGTATATAGAGCAGATGTCTGAGACCAAAGCCACAATTCTAGTCGTCGACAGAAAAGATTCTATGGTTATGGAATTAAAAGATGATTCAAAATCAACATTCGCTGAGGCTATAGGATTATCAACTTATTCTAATAGCAAAGCTGGAGTTTTGTCTTATGTTTCTATATTTGAAAATCTATGGAAACAATCTGAATTATATGACCAGCTAAAAGAAGCACATGAACAATTAAAAACACATGATAAAATGCAAAAAGAGTTTATCAATATAGCTGCTCACGAGTTGCGTACTCCTATACAACCTATACTTAGTTTATCTGAAGTTGTCCTCAATAATACGAAAGATAGAGAACAAGCAGAATTGTTAGAGATTATTAACAGGAATGGAAAGAGACTTCGGCGACTTACAGAGGATATACTAGATGTAACAAAAATTGAGAGTCAATCATTAAACCTCAACAAAGAACAATTCAATCTAAATGATGTAATCACTAGTGCTATAGACGATATGATGGCAAACAAAGTATTGCTCAAGACTGAAAATAATAATAATCGTGCAATAAAATTACTCTATACCCCTCAAGAGGTGTTTGTAAATGCAGATAAAGGAAGGATAAGCCAAGTTATATTGAACCTTTTAGATAATGCAGTCAAATTTACAGTAGACAGCGGAGGTACTATAGCTATCATCTTAGAAAAGAAAGAAGAAGAATTTAACAATAATGCACAGCATGTCATTATTAGCATAAAGGATACAGGTAAAGGAATAGATGCTGGCATATTTCCTAGACTATTTACAAAATTTACTACAAAATCAGAGAAAGGAACTGGCTTAGGTTTGTTCATATGTAAAGGCATTATAGAAGCTCATGGCGGAAAAATGTGGGCTAAGAGTAATCCTAATGGCAAAGGTGCAACGTTTTCGTTCAGCTTGCCACTATCCAAATTATAGACAATTTTTATTACACGACAAACTTTGTTGATCCATCTACAGATAAAGCTAAAAAACTGACCGACGTAATATTTACGAGGGAAAAATAACCTTTTGAGCACAAGAGCTGACCAATTAGAATGAGAAGATCCAAAGTAGTCGAGATGGGAGCAAGGGGACTAAGCTGTGCAGAGATTGCAGTAGAGTTACAAGTATCAAAGGCTTCCATCGTTTCTGATGTGAAATATTTATGTGAGCAAGCTAAAGGAACTATCAAAGAATATCTAACAGAGCATTTACCTGAGCAATATCAGATATCTCTTAGAGCGCTAGACATCATACTCAAACATGCATACGAAATACTGCAAGACTCAGAAGATAATAGGGAAAAACTGCAGGCAATGGAATTATTCAAGGATACACATTTGGTCATTTGGGCATTATCATGCTACAATATTTGCGATAGCCGGTAACCATGATGGGGATACAAACATTCATCCAGGAGATCCTCCGGACCCGGAGCCTTCCCTATTTGGGTTCATGCGAAATTTTTGCCGATACGACAAGTCATCACGATGTAACAGAGTGGGCTGATGGGATAGTACAAATAATGCATGCAGAAGAATACCGCAGACCTGATTATAATGAAATGTTATCTTTGGCATATGGATTGATGAGCAAATACAACGTAGACTCGGTATACATTGATGGTGCAAATCCTTCATCCATAAAATCATTAAAGCTGCAAATAGGCGAAGATGCAGATTATGATAAAGTGATTGCCAGATACAGGTCAGAAGGACTAGGCGATAGCTGGAGCAAAGATATGAAAATTATCCCTGTCAACTTCAATAAAGAACACAAAGTTATGCTAGGACATTGTAAGATGATTTTTGAGAAGGATGGTGGGAGAATAGCTATCAATCCAGACAGGTTTGATAAGCTAATAACAGCATTGAGAACTGCTGTGGATAATGAT
>JBKOWU010000063.1:0-31247 GCA_046724555.1 Thermoproteota archaeon
GATTCGGCAGAAAGGTTATGCTACAGCAGTAGATATTTCTGAGTCACTTAGCGTCAGTTCTCCCAGTGTAACCAAGATGCTAAAGAGATTAGATGAGAACAAATACTTACGCTATGAGAAGTACAGGGGCATAAGTCTTACAGGTGAAGGCATTGCTGTAGCAGAAAATATTCGTCAAAAACATGGTATATTAGCCGAATTCCTTAAAATGATTGGTGTCGATGAAAATATCGCAAACATAGATGCAGAAGGAATTGAACATCATATACATCCAGAAACATTGAAAAAGTTGGAGGTATTTGTAAACAACATAAAGAGCAGTAAGGAGCTTGGGATGACTCAGGCTTCAAAGAAATAAATTATATATTTGCGTTAAATAACAAATTAAGTATTCGAGTAACTATAATCCTAAGTGAAAGCAAGTTGTGAGAGATTTTTGGATTCCAATCACTTATTTATCAAGTCTGACAGCAGCGTAAGATATTTGTTTGTGTTTATATATGATATTCAAATGCAATTTCATTTATTAATGTATTTTCAGAACATTGAATATTCTTCCCACATAACAAGCTATCACATCCTAGAATATAGAATCTATCTCGCATGTTATTAGTCAACTTTTCAAAACAACTACACAATTTGTACACCTGGTCTGATCGGGCAAATTAAATTACTTTTCTATAAAGTATTCATAGAACACCATTCTGACTTCAGACACTGAGTATTGTTTTTCATAGACGAGAATAATGCACCACGTGTTCTGAAAGTCCTGCGAATATTTTTGTATTGAGATATGTTGGCTAAATTTATACTAGTTCATTAGTGTTGGCAGATTTGACTTATAGTTGAATCAAAACATAAAAAGGTGGTGGAAGCAATCCAATATCAGGCTGGATTAAGATATTGAAGTCTGTGTTCGTTTAGGAGACTCGGATATTTCGTCAGAAAATGGCAGGTCAGGAAATTTACTTTTTGTGTTCTCCTCTATCAGGGTGCTTGCTTCTTCTATTATTTTCATTGCTTCGTCATCTATTCCAGTTATACCGCTATTGGCTATTTCGGTAGAAGGTATTTGGCTAGATCCTGTCATGATATTCCCAAGCAAGTCTGAAATTTGTCCAAATGACTGATCTGCTTCTGGCATCATGGAAGATAGTCCGCCTTGTATTCCCTTTATAACAGACATAGCTGGACTCAAGGTGACCACTACATCTCCTAGCTCAGTCACAGTATTCAATCTTAATTGAATCTGCTCAAATGCAAGTTTGGCTGAATTGACCATTTTGCTCATTTTACGAACTTGAGATAACTCGTTAGACAATATTTTGGCATAATAACTATCATGGTTTTGAAGGGATTGTACTACACGATTGAAAATTAATTTATCTTTTTCTTCTAACTTGTTAGATATTTTTTCCAATTTAGAAACCTGCATTTGTAATTTATTCTGTGCTTCTTCTATGCGTGGTTTTAAAGGATCTTGGGGCTTCAACCTGTCAAACAGCTTGTTTGTCATACTTTCGCTTTGTGGTTCATTCCATTTTGTAGATAATGGCATGGTGATAGTGATATGTTATACGCGTAGGGTTATTTGGACATGTATCAAAAAAAATTGTGCAACAGCTAAGATTTCATGTATTAACAATGCGAAATGATATTCAAAATTGAACAAAATAAAAGACAGGCGTATACATGGTGAGATATCTGTCATTATATGAATGCGATTTTATTTATCGAAACAGTAAGAATAATAACAACAACTACAAAATATATGACCCCGCCATACGAGTCGGCGCCAGCAGATATTCACATCATACATTACAGTTTTCCGCAGATTTGTGTGGCAGGTATAATAATACAATGTTGCCTGTAGTCGTCTCATCAGTCTTTAAAAACTTTGGACTATATACGCTATAACTTGCAAACTGGTCATAATACACTCCCACATTATAGTAGGGAGAATAATTGTGATGATAATAGGCACCAAATAATCCGAAATGTCGATAAACACTAGATGTGGGAGTTGTACTTCCCAATATAATCACAGATCCAATAGATAGAATAGATATGGCCAAAGCAATTTTAGCATGATAGGTCTGTCTATGCAAGGAGTACAATCTATTATTATTACTACTACCTCCTTTTCTATTGGTCGTAAGGAGAGGCTGCTGTTGAGGTTTGGTCTGTTGTTTATGTATTGAAAATGATTGTCCTGTCTCTGCCTCCAAAGCAGGCAAAGGATCTATAATTTTGAGTATTTCTTTTCTTTTTTGTTTGTTGTATATTATGCAATTCCCCTTTTCGTTATCTGGATATAAGATAAATCCTGACTTAAATAAATTGCCAACTGCCCATAAAACAAAATCTTCAGAATTATTTGGAAACCCCTGAACTAAATATAGTATTGAGACTGGCTTTTGCATTTTGACAAGCATTCGCAAAATGGCAATCTCAAAGTTATTCACAAAAGACTATATGCAATCAGTGTTATTTAATTATTTATTTGTGAGCTTTTTATTCAATATATTTCATTATTGACTTGTATGATGACAAGTTAGTCAAACGAAAGGGACAAATATGACTGTTATTAATTATGCTATATATTTGGAAATTAATAATGAACTGAAATGTGACGGCATTTTATCCAATATATTTTCGTCACGAGCAGTTGCTCAAATCTTAGACTTTTTCCTCGATCATAAAGAATTCGACTACTCACCTGCTGAAGTGGCACAAAAGTCAGGGTTGTCTTTTAGAACTGTTTTTAGAGAGATTCCGAATTTAGAGAAGAACCAACTTATATATCATAGTAGAAAAATAGGCAAGACAAACATGTACAAGCTGAATACAGATTTGCATGCAACATTATTGTTAGAAAAATTTGTATTAGAGATGTCACAGCTAACACGAAGCACTCAAGATGAGATAAAAACTATTTCAGCTACAACTAGGTCATCTACCATAGTAGAGGAAAAGAATGGCGGTTAGTGCTTCTCGGGCAATGAATTCTTCAGTGGATTCAGACCACAAAAGGCTTCCCTTTCAAAGTTTCTCAAATAATGCTGTTTCAAAATTAAAAGTAGTGTAGACATATTCAAGTGTGCAGTTGGATTGTATACCATTGGTATCCTTGACAATACCTAGCTTTGTCATTATTTTTCATGTCAATAAAAATAAGTTGCGTCTGAGGAGACAAATGAGCTATTCGGCATATATGATGCAACATTGCGCCTATGACTTAAATCTGCCTATTATCAAAGCAAAATAATTTACGGTAAGCAATGCGGCCACAATGGTGTCAGGTGACAGACGAGATTAACAGATACATTGTCCAAACATTTCGCTTTGCATTATAGCATTATTTTATACTACCTTTACTGTTCTTAATACAGCATTGTCCTCTTGGAATATCATAATCATGGGGACATTTACTTGGATGGTTTAGCAAAGTGCATAGTGCATCTGTAAATATATTCTTCATGTGGTGCTCTATTCCACAAACCATTTCTTCATCAATTTCCATTCTTAGTGCATCTTTCATCAAGACCTCAAGCAATCGTGTATTTCTAATCATCTGCTTTCCAATCCTATTGCCCTCTATTGTGAGTTGTACTAGGCTACCCTTCTGATAACGGACTAGACTATTATCATTTAGCTTTTGAAGCATTTCTACTACAGAGGGCTGTCTAATATTAAGGACTTTGGCAATAGAGCTAACTTTAACCTCTTCACCTTGTTCACGTATATACCATATAGCCTTTAGATACATTTCTATATGTTCAGATTCAGCTGTTCCAACATACAGCTGTTCCTCAGCAGTCTTCAAACGGACGCTGTTCTTTCTTTTAGCATCGCTATATCTACTATTAGTTTTGGTGGTACTTTCAGCTTTCTCCAATAGCACTACTATAATAGAAGATACTCTAATCGTTATTATAGTTACCCAAACTGTAGTATTAATTCATTGCAATACAATACAACAAGACCATACACAAGGCATTAGATTTGTTTGAAGAATATCCTGAATCTGATGTATTTATTATTCCTGCAAGATTAGATGATTGTAGCGTATCGGATAGCAGGTTGCAAGAAATTCAGTTTATCGATTTATTCCCAAATTGGGATGAAGAATTTAGGAGTATATTGGATACAATAAAGTGAACCTATCAGATTTATCCTCATCGTCTTGGAAATTTTCACTATATGTATCAGTGAATCTCTCTTGCTCATAATGAGTGTCAGTTTCGTACTGCTCTCCATCTGATACTTCTTGTTCTTCTTGATTACTGTCATTATCTTCCTTTCGTATAAATTCCCAAAGAAAGCTTGTTGCTGACCTTCCTAAATTATCAAATGAACTAACTTCTAGTCCCAGGTCATGTTGAGACTCTTGAATAATACGTGCGTACCGCTCCATGTTATCATATTCATCTTTATTCTTTGCAATGACATACTCTTTCCAAGCTTTGTGCAAAGCTCCCAATATCTGGTTCTCAAAGTAAAATGAATCTAATAATTTTGACCTACCTGTGTTTACGGTCGTCGGTTAAATCTGTGGTATTTCATTTTGAATAGTTTTGCTTGAGTATTGGTACTTCATTAGTTTTTGGAGTTTTTAAATTTTCTCGCACGAATAATAATATGAGAAGTATGTTGATGCTTGTCAACTTCAAGGCTGCTGTTGTAAGTAGTCTCTCCACTTACCTTTAGTCCAGTACAACTCATCTTTATTATTCATGGAAGGCTCTAGCTTTGCTGAATATGATTCTTCTATAACTTTCTCAGGGAATTCGGACAAGACATTATTCCAAAGGGGAGGGTTATTTTGAGAAAATTTTTTTGTATAATCTGATGCTGATAGTTGACGTTGTTTCTGGTAGCTATTGACATTGATGCAATAGACACAGAATCTATGGCAGTATCCATTTGGGTAACATTGCTGTTGCAGCTGCTGTCATCTGTATCCTTCAGCTCAGAGTAGTCCTTGGCGTTATTGTAATACTTATCTGTTAATCCGTCTAATGTGATTTGTGAGCCATCGGAATCCAGTAATCTATACTGTAGATAATTTTCAAAAACACCACCGTCGTTGAAATAATGTCTTGATAATGTTCTGAATTATTCTTTCAGAAAATTCTTACTAGGAAATATTTTCTGACTTTGAGCTTGAGAGAAGAAGAGTCATCCGATATGGAATATAGTTTGCCTTCCCCAACTGGGAAATAGACGTTATACTTGCCGTTTATTTCGCAAGCTTTTTCTGCTGCTATTTGTTCTTCTAAAGTGCCTTTTTCCTCGTTCAGTGTTATTATGATTGGCAATATTGGCTGTTCTTTGCCCGTGGTAGGGTCTGTAATTACTAACACTCCTGTTCTGTGGAATAGTGCCTTATCTGACATATTGCCTAGAGGTGTTACATACTTATCAGGGAAGTATCGTGATACCAATTCTAATTAGTTTTTACCAGCACCAGCCTCCTTTGAATTTACAATATGGTGTATAGGTCGCTTGGTAGCTATGGTTACTAGTGATGTGTGTATGTCGCATTGCTTAGGACTATGTAAATATGCAAAGATACATAGACTTCGTGTATTGATTTAAAGAAACTATCTTATATCGATCACATTTTTCATTTTTGATGATATTTCATTCGTATTCTTAAACACCGCTATCTCTTTTTCTTCTCTCCAAATCTGAAATAGATTTTCTCGATATTTCTATGGCCTTTTTTCTTTTTGGTTGCAATACAAGTATGTAAAATGATCCGACAAGGTATATAGACAGCAAAACAATCTGTGCAACAGTGGTCTCCAAGGTAGGATGAATTCCAGTCATCTTTGCTAGGTTAATATCAAATCTAGGTATTATGCCGATCATATGTGTTGTAGGAATGTATCCTGCCTCCTGAAATGAACGAATTGTATTTCCCATAAATGCAATCGACATATAAGCTCCTATGCCCATGGTTAAACCAAATAAAACTCTAAGTGGAAGCTTCTTACCCACCTTTCTTACAAGAAACACCACTCCTACTATCATAGCAATACCTAGTGCCAAACCGGCTATAACATACAATTCCATATATTTTGCAAAAGATAGCATTGCTTGATAGAAGAGGACGGTTTCAAAGCCTTCCCTATATACAGTAAAGAAAGAGAGCATTACAAAAACTAACACGCTTCCAGTAGTGGTTGCCTTCCATACCTTTGCTTTGACAAATTCAATCCATTTCTTTGTCTCAACCTTATTTAAAACCCAGAAACTGACCCAAAACAAGACAGCTACTGCGGAAATACCGGCAATAGCTTCAATTAGTTCTCTATTTACTCCAGATAATTCTATAATATACTGAGCAATAAACCATGTAACAGCTGTTGCCGAGACCGCTATAGTGATACCATAATACACATGTTTTTTGAACTGTTCGTTTCTTGATGCCTCTAGGTAAGTAAGAATCGCACCTATAATCAGAGCTGACTCAAGACCCTCTCTAAATATTATAGAAAAAGATGTCGAAAATGCTATTGTAGGAGCTATCAATCCAGTACCAGATACAAGTCTTTCTGACTCATCTAATCCTTGTCTGATTTCGAACGCCTTGTTCTGTACTTTTTCATAGCTTGTTTTAGCTTGGATAAGGTTTCGTAACTCAGCAAATTTTATTTCCATATCGAGAGTAAAATCAGGATTTATGGGCCGCAGCGGAACTTCAATGTTTTCATAACTGTCCAAATAGGCAGAACGAGAAGTTGATAATGCCTCAGCATAGCTTCCTTTACTATATTGATTCAGCATATCATCTAAACTTAATCTAATTTGATCAATATTATTTCTGACCGAAACCTTCGAAGAATCCGAAGCCTGTCCTATGCCTCGTCTTTCTCCTGTATAAACCCCAAAACCTTTGCTTAGTGTCTGTATGTCTGCAAATGTCTTTCCATTTTTTATTCCTGCTAATGATGATGGTGTAGTCAGTAGAGCAGTAGCAGTAGTAGTTGTTAACTCTCTGTTGCCGTTTGTATTAGGAGATATGCTTGGGATATTACTCTGACTCAAAGAGTCGCTATTCAAAAAAGATTGTGCCTTATCTAAGTTCAATAGTATATAGTTAACAGATGATGTAATTTTATCACCGGGCATTTTATCTTTTATCATCTGCCTTAGTTGTTCTCTCATTGCTAGTTCTATGTCAGATTTGAGCTTAGAATCATGTTTTTCGATTGGAGGTTCTAGATATTCAAAATTATCCAAATATGCACTAACGGCAGCCTGATCGGCGCCAATGTAATCACCTTTTTTAACATCTAGGATGAGATTTTGAAGCAGATTTCGTATTGTTGCAAAGTATTGCGTAAATTGATTAGACTGAGCAGAAAAGCTATTACCAACGGGATTAGAAGATGCATTCACCAAGCTTTGTCCCAGAATATTTTTTTCCATGGAAGAGATCAGTTTTGAAACAAGTTGATCGTTAGATTGGTTCCTTAGTAAATAGTCTAACTGATTGAAAGATAGCTTTATTTCAGAATCTTTGTTATTATTGCTATTGACTATAGATTCAGATATTTGACCGTAATATATTGATCTCGATGTGTTGACCAAGCCTAACGCATTCTCATAATCTATTTGGCCTAATTGCTGCTGTTGTTGTTTATTTATACCTTTATTATTTTGTCCTGCATTGCTACCATGGACGTTATTTGAAGTACTTGCATTTGATAACTGATATGATTTTTCGGCGTCCCTTAATATGAATACAACAGTCTGTAACATAATTGGTATTCTATCTGCATCAGGTATTGACTCTATTATATGGCTAGATACAGAATTCAACGAATACATATCTTTTGCAATGGTATTTTTGATAGTATCAATTGAGCTTCCAGATTTTATCATAAATGGAATATCTGTTAGTGCAGACTCGAACCTTTTATCAGAAAGGCTTTCATTCATGTCCACTTGCCCAACTAGATTTCCAATAGAAGGAAATATTACAGAATGGGGAATATACGCATGAGCAAAGGCCGCATAACTATCACCTTTATTCAATGCATCTTGGGTTAAGCTGAGCTGTGTTTGTATTCTTTGTAAATTAAATAGGACAATAAACGCCTCAGTAGTGTTGAGTTTAGTATTACCAGTAGGAGATCTGGCTAAAATTGAATTTGTAGACATTATCTTATCGTTATTATTTTGCGCATTAACTTGATAATTAGAGGAAAAAATAGAAAAGATGACCAGATGTATTATAATAAATGAGGCCATAACACAACTAACATTTGATATTAATGGCACTGCCCTGAGGATATACAAATTAGTTGCTCTTTTCTTTGTCATAATACTTATTTCCTCTTTTTTAGCCTTGGTCTATTGGAAGAATAATCATTAGGCTCTCCTAATTAAATACTCTATGTATTTAAATATTCATATAGCTTTCAGGATTGAGAATAACACGCTACGATATTTGTCTATAATGCAGAAGCTCATGGTGATTGCAGGTCAGGGCAGTTAAATTAGATATTAAAATCTAGCAACGCTTGTTTCGACGCTAATGTAAAGTGACGATAGATTATTTAAATATTAGGTGTTCCTAATTAGGCCGAGCTAACTTATGCAGAGTATCAACAATTCCAATTCCAAGGATCGGACTATTAACTTCTCCACGCTAGTAGAGATTACAGATAAGACCGGATGCAAAATAATAATGTCTGTTACAAATATTTCAAAGACAGTATCACAGATATCCAGTGAAAACAACCTTCCCCGAAGTTCCACCTATAAAAAAATCAAAAGACTGTTGAACCTAGGTCTAATAACGATAGAAAGAATCAATATTGATGAGAAAGGAAAGAGGGTCATATTCTATAGAAGCAAGATAAAATCATTAGAGATCAATCTTCAAGCCGGAGATGTGTTTATGAGATATAACACAGAAGATGCTACTGCTCCATATTATAGATTTTGATACAAACATGATAAGGTAAACAGATTTTGTTTCTCCACCATAGATATGAGGACAATATTGTACAGCATACTCTTACGTACGAATAATTTACAATTATGATAATAAGCGAACACTAAAAATAATGTGGAAACTTAATATAAGAAATCACTAATGAGGTGTCTCTTCTCTATGTTTGTTTCATTAGTTATATTGTTTGATCAGTATTCTCATTATGGACAATCTATATTTAGTATAAATAGTATAAATAGCCTCTCACAGTTCAGTGAAACTACTATATTCATTAATTGTTATTCTCAATGATATAGACTGGTAAGTGTCAACTAAGAAAGCTGCTGACAATAACAAATTGATAGTGAAGCGTATATTATATTAGAGAATTATGAATCACGTAATCATTTTAGCTTGATGATAGCGGCAACCTCCTTAGCAGTGGTTGTTGCCAGAGCATCTTGTACTGCTTTGGACACATGTTCTGGAGCTGTAAGACTTGAAAAATCGACTAGTTTTGTGTCGTCCAATATGTGTACCTGTGGTGAAAGATCATGGTTCCTATCATTTGATTTAAATAACAAAGATTCGATCTTTTCTGCTACTTCTTCCTTCCTACCACTGAAAATGGCTGCGTTATCTATAGATAACTTTATTCGACCATACTTATCTAATACTAATAGCGATTGTTTTTTCGATTTCAAAAACAATTTCTTGGTTTCCATCTCACATGCAAACACATGGTAATTATTCATATTGAATATTCGTTTTGTATTGTAATTTCGTTCTGTGTCGCTAATTCCAAATAACTCACATGCCAATACATTGGCTTCTTCCCTGCTAATCTCTTTTGCATTAGATGTACCGATATCCAAGCTCATATTACCCACTACAGTTACGCGTAGAATGGATCTTTCACTAATGTATTTTGATTGCACAATAATGGATTCGGGAAGTGCCCCTTTACTAAGTGCTGTCTGCTTTACATCTTCTATCAACAATGATACATCATCTGGATTTGGATTTATGATTGTTCTTTCTTGCTCTTCATATATCATAGCAGCGGCCACTCCTATAGAAGATATGACCTCCGCATTTGCTGCTAACTTGTAAGAAAACTTTAGATATTTAGCTACGTAAGGAGATAGAACTGATGCGCCACCTCCCGCTCCAATAATAGTGATATTGGATTGCCCGGGATTTAGTTTGTATTGCTTTAGCATAGGTATAATAATATCGAGGATTTTGTTTGCTGATATATCTAAAATAGATTTAGATATTCCTTCCAGATCAGTGCCCAGCTTTTCAGATAAGATAGAGATTGCGGCCCTGGCTGATGTTTGATTACCTTTGGCATAATCTCCTTTCTCGATCAAACCGAGTGAATTTGCAGCGCAAGTATTGGTTATTGCGAAAAGCTTGCCGTCTTTTCCTCTAATAGCAGCGTAATCTGCAGGGTCTCCATCTTTTGGTTGAAAAGTAACCAGCTCACCACCTTCTAATTCTTCAGGATCTGCAAAACAAGAATATTGTAAACCTGCAATATGTGCTGACCTCGGACCTACATCAACAATTTTTTTGCTGTTTGATGACAACCTTACTAGCGAGCCTCCTGCAACACCTGCTACTCTTACATCCAAAGAACGCATGCATGTAGGATGCTGCATTATGGTTACATATTGAATCTGAGGTTTGCCGTCTTTAATCATACAAATGTTAGTTGATGTACCGCCAACCTCAATGAACACTCCGTTTAAAATACGTAAATGAAGGAGAGCTCCTGCTATACTAGCGGCAGGGCCTGACAGCACTGTTACTATTGGCTTAATCTGAAAAGTCTTCATATCTGTTACTCCCCCATCACCTTTCATGACCATAAGAGGAGCATTAATTCCCTTTTTCTTCCTAACAGCAGATTCAACGAATTCGGCGGTGCTAATTGCCTTTGGTAGGATGCTTGCATTGATTGCTGCAGTTAAAGTACGAATTTCAAGGCCATATATTCCCGTGAGTTCATGTCCTGCTATTGCTGGTATATCAGAGTTGTCTACTACAAACTTTTCATTACTCGGATCATCTACTCCATATGCTTCACTAACGACAAGCGCCTGAGCTCCCTCTTGCTTTAGCTGAGAAATTGTAGATCTGATTATGTCAGATTCAAGGTAATTTGAAGTGTCCAAAAATCTGTAGCATGTTTTCAGATAGCTTTTTGATTCAAGTTGCGGGCTTTTTATATCCGTTCGTTTTATTACATTTGATCTATCCAAACCTACACCCATACCAATTATTCCAACTTTAGATGTGTCTCCTTCAAGTAATGCATTAACTGCTTGAGTGGTGCTATGCGATATTATTTCTATTTCAGAATTGTGTATCGAGTGTTTTTCCATAAGAATGGTTAACGCTTGTAATATTCCAGTCGAAACACCTTGATTGGATAGATGTGTTGTTGGAACAGTAACCTTGTCTATGATCCTTCCATCGATCATATCAATAGCGACTGCCTTGGTAAACGTACCTCCAACGTCGATACCTATTCTTATACGCCTGCAGTTTTTCTCATTATCCAAAGCTTCTCATTAGGTTTGCCTAATTATCGTGGGAACATAATTTAAACTCTACTATTGTCGTGACTTCAACAACCGGAATTAGTTAGGATTCAAGATAGGATAGCCGCTACCAATAATAAAATTATAAAGATTATATTTAAACACGATTGTCATCCTGTGATAGAACGTCTGCCGATCTGACAGTGTCGAATATGGCATTATTTTACTGCAATTACAAATTTATCAATTCAAATCAAGATTTATAGATGGATGCTTTTAGCTAAGTAGCTTATTTCATTTCCTCCAATGTTGATTGATTTATAATTTAGTAAAATAATTAGATTTAATCTTCCTACTCAATTTCTAATGTAATAATAATAATCGTCACTTCCCAACACGCAAGATTCAACAAAAAGAATTAAATTTTCGGTAGATGTTAGACATTGTCTGTTGTCATACCTGATACAACATGTAATAAAAATGAAATAAATTGATATATGTTTCTGACATAACACGTTTAACCTAATTTTCAAACAAAAGGAGATTATGATGTAATAGCATATGAATTACAAATGGACTGCATTAAGTAATACAGTTATTGGAACCTTAATGGCATCACTTGATCGAAATATAATTCTTATAGCATTACCTGCAATTGCATTAGATCTTCATACTTCATTTTTAACACTGATATGGATCGTTCTTATCTATTGGCTTGTCACAGCCGCTGTGCTTTTGAATTTTGGGAGGCTTTCGGATATGTTTGGCAGGGTCAGATTATACAATATGGGCTTTGCACTCTTTACGTTAGGATCGGGTCTGTGCAGTGTATCCCAAACCGGAGAACAATTGATATTATTTAGAATAATTCAAGCACTTGGAGCGGCATTTCTTTTTTCTAATAGCGCTGCAATAATTACCGACACATTTAGAGAAAATGAAAGAGCCAAAGCACTAGGATTAAATCAAACATCTATTGTTATCGGTTCCGTAATCGGACTTGTGCTTGGAGGTTTTTTGACATCATATTTAGGATGGAGATCAATCTTTTGGGTTAATATACCCATAGGCACATTTGCTACAATTTGGTCTTATTGTAAACTTAGAGAATTAGGTGTTATAAGAAAGGAGAAAATCGATTGGTTGGGAAATGTTACATTCGCAGGAGGATTGTCTATGATCCTAATAGGTGTAACTTTAGCCAATTTTAGAATTGTGACTCCATTTGAAATTTTGCTATCTATACTAGGCGGCTTGTCATTACTGATATTGTTTATCATTATAGAGAAAAAAATACCAAAGCCAATGTTTGATTTATCTTTATTTAAAATTCGGCCTTTCATAGGTGGCAATATCGCGATATTTCTTAACGCTCTTGCTAGAGGAGCTTTTACCTTGATTATGTCATTTTATCTTCAGGGACCGTCAATGAGACTTAATTCGCTTGAGGCAGGTATTTATCTTATTCCAGTTTCTGTCGCTTTGGCAGCATTTGCACCATTAAGCGGATGGTTATACGATAAATACAAGCTAGGATTTTTTACAGCCATAGGTTTGCTGGTATCAGCAGTGGGGTTCTTTATCCTTACAGGAATAGCAGTACGAACATCATTTTATGAGATTGTAATGCCACTTATTATGATAGGTGCCGGTATGGGCATATTTGCCTCACCAAATAGAGCATCAATAATGACCTCTGTGCCTCCTGCTAGAAGAGGCGTATCGGCAGGGATTAGTACTACATTTGTTATGGTAGGAAACTCCTTTAGTATTGGCCTGGTATTTCTAATAATGACCAATATTGTTCCTCTACATACTGCTGAGCAATTATTTTCGGGTTCGTTTAACACATCATCATCCATAGCTATGAATAATTCGATAGTTACTAAATTTTTAAGCTCAATTCAGTTAACTTTTTTTATCTCAGCGATCATTATGCTTGTTTCAATTCTTCCTTCACTAGTAATCAAATTGAATTAGGAGATCTAATAGTAGGGTGAGTAATCACGTAAATTAGCTATTCCATACGGGCCACCGCACATATTACAGCTGAAGTCCGTTATCGACGAAATTATAAAGACTCTCATGACCTAGAAAACTAACTGCCTCAGTTATAAGCCCAGCGCATATGAATCTTGCTTGAGCATCGATAAATCAATGAGCATGATACCCTTTTCCTGAAAATATATCGGGTATACGAGCATTTCCTACTACCAACTCACTTTTTTCCGTCGTGTTGACAAATAACTCTTTACTTTAAATCTGCCGTCCAAAGATCAATGTCACCTGAGGAATTAAACATGCTATCCAAAACCAAAGTATAACATACAATGAAGAATGGGATCAGGAACGTTTCCTCTCCCACGGAAATACGATCCATTTCTTGTGGTTTAACACCTCTGCAACAAATGATGCATTACTATTTTTGTATCTAGTCATAAGAAATGCAAAATCACAATCAAATTCTTTTACCATGTCACAGACTCTGTTAAAGGTGTAACCAGTGTCATAGATATCATCAACTACAAGATATCTTCTGCCTTTGAATAAGGGGAGCATTTCTTCTACATATAATTTTTTATTTCTTATAGGTATGAATTGTATATGGTTGAGATTTAGTTCCCTTGCGATCAATCTCCCTGGGATAATGCCACCGTTTGTAATTGCTAAAACCAGATCATATTTCTTATGTGATCTCTGTATTGCATTTACAACCTTCTCTACTAATATTTCTACTTCCTGCCAGGTACAATATTGTTTACGTTTGTTTGAGCTATCTTCGCTTATCTGTGCCTTATTCAATTTAGTGATGCTAAATTTGACTTTTAACTATTTTAAAATATCACAGGATAGCGACATTCTCTTAATATTATCCATATATACTTATGAAGGTATTGTCTTTCAATTAAGTAGAATTTACTTTTAATTGCGTGTATATAATAAAGCTCACCCTTACAATATTTGTTGTTATCCTGAATACTTTCAGTAACATACCTAATTTCACATCCTTGCTCCTGCGTCAAGAAAATTCTTCGTCAACTGATCTGTCTCAGTGCCTATGGATAGCTAGCAAAATGTATAAATGCATTCTTGTAGATAGCATTAGCATCGCTTCTATTTTTTGGCATAATATCTGAGTGAAATATCCAGCCTTGCCATTTGTGCTTATTCAGATATAAGCGCAGGCAACTAGTGTGTATTTAGCATTCTATGCTACTCCAATTGGGGGTCTCTTATGTGTGCTGTGCTCTAACATATTATGATAATTTAATATATACAAACTGTCAAATACTTTGTCGCAAAGACTGCATTTCCAGTTGTTTTTGCCTGCTGAAAGCAACGTGTTGCCCGAAGCCAGTGCTAGTTGTCCTTGTTGTTGTTCTTGTTCTCGTTCTTCTTCTTCCTTACCCATTACACACATTAGATCAGCAAGATAGCACACATAATAAAGTTAAGTTTCAACAAGTATATTCATTGATGCACATTTTCACGCTAGTACCAATAACTAGTACTATACTAGCGAAATCAAGGTAATAGAAATTTTTGAGAGGTTTTTCATCTTTGGCATCAGTGTCATGATCTGGAAGAACTGAAAAAGTTGTATTTGTGTTCCTCAGAGCAAAAATGCTCTATTTTTAATACACCTCTATTGGAGTCTCCTTCTACATGAGCCCATCCTTCTCCTTCTGAAAATTCCTTACCACAATAAGCGCAGACTTGGTTTTCCAATATACCAACATTATTACCATTATTGAATATTTAGAATTTTCTTTCACTATATCATCTGGTGATAAGAGCCAGGCCAAGATTTAAACAGTTTATGCGTCTTTGTACATGACATGGCAGACCTATATCATAAGATTGTTGACAAATATATTATCAATAATTCAAAGTGTCATAAATTATTATCCAGTGATGGTATAACAAGTCAGGACTTAGTTATAGAAAAAATCAGCGGAGTTTTAGAAGGCATAAGACTGAACACAAGGTCCGAAATACGCGTTTTGCCAAATATTGCTACGGCTTCAGGAATTGCAAAGAATTTAGACGAATATCAATACATTATTTGCTCAGAAGTACGTGAAATGCCCGACACTAATTCATATAAACGTGAGTTGCAAAAATACAGAATAGCGATAATTGCATCATTTGGAAAGCTAGTTTCAGTATTGCTTTTAAAATCTGATAAAGAATTACAGCAATGGAATTACTTTGCACAAATACTGTTAACACAGATCTCGGAAATAGTTGTAAAGGTAAGACTAAAGCAGAATGGATATCACAATATAAATAAAGATTTAAAGCCCATGTTCGATTATTTTGGCCTCTCTGAGTCAGATGTTGACGGCTTGCTCCAAAGTATATATGGATAATAGAATTGATAGCTGACCTGAGTGCAAAAGCAAAAAAGTCAATAATACTAGTAATATTTTGATTAGATTGGACATAGATATCTATAAAGTGTCTTATTTAAGGAACATCGAACGAATAGATGAATAAAAATAAGAAAAATGCAAAAAGCAAGTTTAAAGGAAAGATTGTATTAATAACTGGCGCATCGTCCGGAATCGGAAAACAGGCAGCTATTGATTTTGCAGACAATGGTGCAAAAACTATTGTGCTTGTTAGCCGCTCTAAAACAAAATTAGAAGAACTCAAAGAAATATTACGTCAAAATTCTACATCCGAATCGCTGGTATATTCTTGTGATGTATCAAGTAAAGCCGAAGTCATAACAATGGGAAAAGAATTGCTTGGCAGGTTAGGACACATGGATATTTTGGTAAATAATGCAGGTATTGGAATGTATGATAAAGTGAAAGATCAAAGTATTGAAGAAATGGAGTCAATTACATTCACGAATTATTTGAGCATGGTCTATTGTACAAAGGTTTTTCTAGAATCTATGATTTATAATGGAACTGGGCACATAGTAAATGTCGCGTCAGTTGCAGCTAGTTTTGGTGTTGCAGGTCTAGCAGCATATTGTGCTTCTAAATATGCAATATTGGGATTTTCTGAGGCCCTATACCATGAATTGCATGGAACTGGTGTAGGTGTAACCATAGTAAGCCCTATAGGAGTGAAGACAAATTTTTTTAACCATGAATCGTTTGCTCACCGTATTCCAAATTACGCAGGGTTTATGTTAGAACCAAAAACTGTGTCAAAAGCTATCCTTGCTGCTGCTAACTCCTCTCGACTTGAAATAATGATTCCATTTTATATAAGAGCAGGGGTATGGTTTAAGCATACAATACCATATCTTGTCAATCCAATAGTTGGTTCCGTTTTTAACAGACAATTAAAAAACAAGTCCAAGATCACAGGCAATGGGTAGGCAGGAATTTAAAACCAAAGTCCAGCTTGACTAGAGCTAGCAAAGTTAGTTGGATATTAAGCATTCGAAGACTGGAATCTGATCTTCGGTTTTTCAAATGAATTTGTATGCATGTTTATTGCCATTCTAGCAATTTCTACCACCATAGCCAGCGAGATAGTAGAATTTATATTGTAATACAGAAAATACAGATGGATGCAGGTTTGTTCGCAACCATCATATGATAGAATTGCTTACACACAACTCAGAATATTATTTTGATGAAAAAATTTAATAACTCCAAGAATCATATGGAGTACCACATTCAAGGAAAACTATTCGCAACGAAACAGCAGATGATTTAACCCGCGAAGTAAATCATGTCCTTCTTTACTGCTAAAAGTGAGAAAAATGATTTTATTGAAATATGCATCTATAAAAGATAGAGTGAAAAATGATCGTAGCAACAAACAAATTATCGCATGCATAGACAGAAGGGCAGTACATGATTCTTTGACTTAATTTGGTATACTGTGTATCTTTCTAATTTTACAATTCCTTAGCTTGTTTTAATCCCCATTTCTCCCTTACTTTGTCTTCAAGTCTGTAAAAAATTAATCTATCAAAAACGAATCCTATAGTAAAGATTGTGATCATAGCTGCAATTATTTGATCCATAAGTTGGAATTCCCTTCCAACAAGCAAAATATGTCCTAGCCCGACCGATGCTGCGATAAGTATTTCAGCACCTATCAAGGCATGCCATGCAAATGACCAAGCTTGTCTTACACCAACAATCAGTGAGGGCGTAGCAGCCGGTAGCATTACTAGTCTGAATAATGTTAAGCCTGTTGCACCCATGTTCTCAGCTGCTCTAACATATATTGTAGGTATGTTACTAATTCCGCTATATGTTGATAACATAACTGAAAAAATTGAGCTCATTATAACTACAAAGAAAATACCAAAGTCATTTAACCCAATTAATAGAATGGCAAATGGCACCCATGCGATACTAGGAAATGATTGCAATCCTAGGGCAAAAGAACTCATAGTTTTACCAAAGTTGCGGAACCTTATCATCAATAATCCAACTCCGACACCAAGAATAATGGAAATCGAAAAGCTAATGATAAGTCGCCACATCGTCATTCCTATGCTTGTAAATAAGATTGCACTAGCAAACAAGTCTGCAAAAGACAGAGCCACCATTGCAGGAGATGGAAGTGATACTCTTGGAAATATTTCGAGGACAAAAACCAGCTGCCATATGCCTATAAATATAGACAAAGACAACACTGTATAACCTATGCTCTCCAGATGAGCTGCGCTACTCTCTCTTCTTTTTTTTGTTTTTTCTGACCCTTTTTTAAAACGTGGATCTCGCTGCAATTTTATTTTCTCCACTTTCACAATATTGAATTTCAATACCATCGCGTTCTTTTGATTGATACGAATTCTGCTTCGCAACCATACATGCCAGAATAGGATCATTAAGTTGACGTAAGGGCATATGTGCCAAATCGCATTATGTAAAGAACAATAATATAACTTAGAGTAAATGTGCAATTATAAGCGTAAGTGTGCGAAATTGGCATATATCACTCGGCATGTTTCCTTGACTAATGATCAGTCAGCCTTCGGATAACTAATCCATATCAATTATTTGTGGAACAGCGTTATTATTATTATATGTAGTCCTAAATTATGAGTACGATAGGACATACATTGCATAAAACATATAATATAATGTGACGATTATAGCATTTACTAACTAGGATACATACAGGTATGGCAATAAATATACAGGCTGAAAATTACTGTTCTTACTCCATATTTGATAACAGTGTTTCATTTCACTATTCATGGTATGATAATTGCGATCCTGGTCATCATAACTCTTCTTCTCATTCTCTCGAAAATCAAGGCAAAAACACTGCATCAGCTACTTCAACAGAAGGATCAATAAAAGAACCGCCTCCCACATTTCTTAAAAGAATTCTTATTGTAGATGATGACCCGGATATTACTTTAGCTTTAAGCACTGTCCTAGAGGATAATGGCTATACAGTTTATGTATTTAATGATCCTACAGATGCACTTTCAAATTTCAAGCAGTATGGGATATATGATCTTTTGATTATTGATGTTGTAATGCCTAATATGGATGGTTTTGAATTTTACGAAAAGATTAAGAAAATAGATAACAAAGTAAAAGCTTGCTTTATTACTGCTTATGATGTGCACTCCGAGGCATTGAGAGAGATATATCCAGATTTTGAAATAGATTGTTTTATGAAAAAGCCAATCGAAAATGAAGACCTGCTAAGAAAAGTGATGAACGCAACACTACAAGAGTCTCCCAATTAATAGACTGCATTTTAGGAGGCTAAGTTTGTTACCACGTCTTCGATTATTGCAGTCATTATCATTATATCGAGCCATTCATAAATGCATGGTAAATCCATTATAACTAGTTAAATGCGTTGGCAAATTTCACTAAGGGAATAGAGTGTTTGGTATGCCTTAACTTTCAGTATCTGATTAGATGCTATATCGCCTTTTCATTTTCTTCTCCTGATTCGATATCGATCGCACGCACAACTGGCGAAATAAAGATCTTGCCCACTTTGGAATTCGCTCTGACAAGTTCAACGGCTTCATTTTCCTTTTCGTCCTCTACTATTACTTGAACTGTGTATCTATCACTGAACTCTGGCGTAAACATTTCCGTTCCTTTGGATGCGTGGATTTTTGGAGCAACAGTCTTTCCCCTTCCCTTGGCCCTCAGAATAGTTATACCGCCAACGTGAATTTTTTTCAACGCTTCACTAATCGCTTCTACATCATTTTGTGGAATCACTACTTCTAACTTAATCAAGTAAAAATACTTTTGTTCTTATCCATAAAAAACATTTTCTAGAATGTAACAAGACGTTTGCGACATAATCAAAATAAAAACATATATTATATATTCTGGCTGTAAAAAAAAAGGCCGTGGCAATAAATTCTGGGGATACTGCATGGATGCTTATAGCTTCAAGCCTTGTATTGTTAATGATCCCTGCTCTAGGATTATTTGAAGCAGGACTATTACGAAGAAAGAATACAGTTTCTATATTTATGCAGATATTCTTTGGGATGGCGCTATTGAGCGTCATGTGGTTTATTTTTGGCTTTAGCCTAACGTTTGGACCTGATACGGCTGGTCTAGTTGGTAATCTGGAATGGACATTTCTTAAAGGCGTGCCTTTTGATAGTTCACTTAAGTATGCCCCAACTATTCCAGGAGTTCTATTTGTAAAATTCGAAATGATGTTTGCAGTCATCACTCCATTGTTATTGACCGGGGCGATAGCTGAGCGCATGAAGTTTAGTGCATATGTTCTTTTCATAGCTGCATGGAGCTTTTTGATATATTATCCCCTTGTTCACTGGATTTGGGGAGGAGGATGGCTTGGGAAACTAGGAGTTTTCGATTTTGCAGGCGGAATAGTTATTCATACCAGTGCTGGAATGGGAGCACTCGCTGCAGCCCTAGTACTGGGAAGAAGAGCCAATTACGGCCCTTCCATCATGGTTCCACATAGTATCCCGATCGCCGTACTAGGATCTTCGCTTTTGTGGTTAGGCTGGTTTGGATTTAATGCGGGGAGTGCACTTGCTTCTGGTGGAGTAGCCGGAAACACAGTAATTGTTACTCACATGGCTTCAGCGGTATCGGCTCTCGTGTGGGTAGCCCTTTCTTGGATGAGGACTCATAAACCAAGTGTAATAGCTGCAATAAATGGTGCTATTGCAGGACTTGCAGGGATAACTCCCGCATCTGGATATGTAAGTGTAGAGCATGCATTTGCAATCGGATTGGCTATTGGTATAGCCTCTTATATGGGAGTTATTTTCCTGAAAGAAAGATTAAAAATCGATGATGCTTTGGACGTAAGCTCAGTTCACGGCATCGCAGGCATTATCGGATCTCTTGCAATTGGGATATTTGCAAGCTCGTTGATAAATCCTGGCGGACCAAATGGATTACTATACGGAAATGCACACCAATTTCTCATTCAGCTTATAGGAGTGGCGGTTGCAGGATCGTTGGGATTTGGCGGAACCCTAGCAATAATGAAAGTCATAGATGTATTAATAGGGATTAGAGTCTCACCTGAGACAGAAGAAAGAGGTCTTGATATTGAAGAACATGCTGAACGTGCATACACTGATGAAGGAGAATTTGAAAAGCTCTAGAAAGAACACTCACTCAGACTCCCTGTTTATAGGGTACCGAATATAATGAAAAAGGACGAAGAAAAATATCTTTTATTAAATTTATTCTTTCTTTGTTATCGACATGGAATGGCTAGGAATATGTATTACATATATGCCAAGAAATCCTGTGACGCCTCCTAGAATAGCCAGGAAAATGTTTTCTGGTAAGTGACTGTTGATTCCAAATTCTTTTAAAATTATTTGTAATACGACTGTCATAAGTATACTGGATGATCCTATTGTGGACGTAAGTGATGCGCCTATCCTGCTTAAGCCTGTTGAATACGACAACGAGCCAATAAATGGAAGTAATGAGAACAATAGAAGGACTACAATACTATATGCTAACGGTTGCCTCAAGAAGGACATTTCTTTAGATGGGAATACAGCATGACTAGTTCCGTATGACATTAATCCAACAACCATGAAACCGACTAGGATTAAACCAGAAGTAAACATAGATGCTCCTGCTACTTCTATTGATGAATATTTTATAGCGAGTTTAGTTAGAAAGATGACACCACCTGCAAAGCCAAAAGCAGAAAGTATCGCTTCTACATCCCCAAAACCGATTACTATCGCTGATAACGATGATGACTTTGCTACTCCCGACGACGCTACTGTTATGCTTGCATCTGTATTGTCGGGAACAGCAAAAGTGGTATCACTTGCGACGGCCAAGAGGAAACCGACTAGTGCTATTCCTATACCAATAAAATGAAATCTGTTTAGTCTCTCTCTTAGAAATGCTCTAGCCAAAATAACTATTATAACTATCTCAAGTGGTCCAGCTATTAGAACCTCCTTTGATGCGCCTATCTTATTAATGGAATCATACCATGTAAATATTCCAAATGACAGGGATAAAGATGATAGAATCACATTTTTCCACGATTTAGAGAAAAGAACTAGTAATTTTTGTGCTCTCTTAAGCACACAGACTGCCACTATCAATAACAATATACCAGCAAAAGTGATACTTATCGCTGAAAGCATAATGGGAGAAAAGTGTACAAATGAAGTCGTTAAATATTCAATGATAATTGATTCAAGGGATATCGTTATCGCATAGACAAAAACTATCCATGATTTACGAATTAATAATGTCAAAAAATTAACAGAATAAGATTACAACTAAAGATGTAATTATACCTTCTCGAAATGAATAGACAAAAATACCCAGATGGCTAAATGCCTGACCAGCAATTGATTATTCTGGTTGAGCATATTGCTATATATTGAAATGATCTTTTCTAGGAATTTCTATGTATGTATTTTCATGTTCTATCAGAATTCCAGTTCCTTTCGTTTTCTTGTTTTCCCATCTTCATACAATAACTTATCACTTTGTCTATCGTAGTACTAAAATTCTTTTTGGCTGTAGGTGTTCTAATATGATTTTACGCAATATCATTTTACTTCATAAGAAGTTGTTATTAGATCTGCATCTCTGTAATCTGTATGTACCATAAGAAAAAAGATTACTGACTTGTTATGTAATTTTGTTGCTTTAAAATCTCGTATCTCATTTGAACGGATGCAGCATCTTTACTATTAATGCTTGTGTTCTCCCGGTTCATGAGAAGCACCCCATCCTCCGACACTACCTGTGTATTCACCTGTTACTTCTAAAACCTCCTCGACCTCTGCTATTTCCTTAAGTGCCTCCAAAGACAGCCTTTGATTGGTTACATAATGAGTTCCATGGTCATATATGGCAGGCAGCATGCCTGTTTTTTCGTATATGTGATTTTTCATTGTATCAGAGTTTGTTCCCTCCTTTGTAAATATTTCAACCATGTAAAATGGTGCACGTTCAGATTTTTCTTCTTCACGTACTAGTAAGTCATGAATTAATATGGGATCTACTTTGGGCAAATACGCCTGGTACAAAGTCTGCAGTCCATGAAATACATTTCTTAATTCCTTCAAGTTATCTGTAGACATGTTATAATTATACATTATTTGATGTTAGTTTATCCGTTTAAGTAATACTCTCCTAAAGGGAGTTAAAACCTTCTATTTTCTATCTTGTATACAGTAATCTCGCAATATGATAAAATCTGTGTTTGAACTTCGTAATCATTGTATGAGGCTATGGTAAATTGTAGGTCTTCATGTTTTTGAACGTCTAAGTAAGTTTCAGTAGATACAGAAATGCATATTTTATACTGCTTTATTCATGAGAGTTTTTAACCCCTAGCATCTCATATTATACAGACGTTTTGAAGACAAACATGGTAAATTCTATTCTTAAATGGGCAGGGGGGAAGAGAAGAATTGTTCATTTTTTAAGTAGTTTCTTTCCTGAGGTCATCGATCAATACTATGAACCTTTTCTAGGAAGCGGCGCCCTCTTCCTTTATCTGGCTCAAACAAAGCCACGGTTCAAAGCGATACTGTCTGATTCTAATAAAGAGCTAATAAATGCGTACAAGTGTGTTAGAGATAACGTAAATGACCTAGTCGACCTACTAGATATGCACCAGTCAAATTATTACAGACACCCTAAAGAGTATTACTACTATATACGAGACATCTACTGCCCAGCAAACAATATCGAGAATGCATGTCGCTTGCTTTTCCTAAATAAGACATGCTACAATGGACTGTACAGAGTCAATAAATCTGGGTCGTTTAACGTTCCACATGGAACATATAACAACCCTATTATCTGTAATCGCAAAAAACTGCATGATTTTTCTGAAATCCTGAAAAGGACTGATGCAGAGATAATTTGCGACTACTGTCAGCATGTGACTAAGAGATGTGAACGTGGCGATTTAGTTTATCTTGATCCACCATATTATCCTCTGAGTAAAACTTGTTATTTTAAAGACTATACTAACGACGAATTTGGCTATGTTGCGCAAAAAATGTTAGCAAAAGAGTTCAAGAGATTAAGCAATATAGGATGCACCGTCTTATTATCAAATTCAAAATCTCCATTTATAACAGATTTGTATAAAGGATTCAATATAATGACATTATCTACAATAAGGCCAATTAACTGCAATGCCTCAAATCGTCAAAAACATCATGAGCTTTTAATTACGAATAAAGAGCTACCAACTGAAAAGAAAAGTGTTTCAAATTATCAGAAAATGTATCACCAGATTTAATCAGTATTTGAACAGATTGGATGTGTTGTTTTTATTTACTTTTGCTTGTACTGTCAGTAAGGGTTAGACTTGCTACAATTATCGTTAGGATATAATCTCCAATATCGCTTTGCGTTCTCTCTGTCTTGCATCCATTTCCGATAACGCTGGTGAATGTTTATAGACCTAGTAAAAATATTAGTGAGATCCATCTATATTCAGGGTAATATTTATTCTCCAATCATTTGTATTGTTATCGTACGTTCCCTTGACCTGGTGTCTAACTCAAAGAACACTATTTGTTGCCAAGTGCCAAGTATTAAATTTCCATCTTTGAAAGGAATAGTTAAGCTGGGCCCAATTAAAGACGCTCGTACATGTGAGTGTCCATTTCCATCATGCCAAGTTTTGTCATGTTCATAGTCTATATCACCTGGTACTATTCTGTTTAACATCTTTGGAAAGTCACTTCTGAGGCCCGGTTCATATTCAATAGTAGTTATAGCTCCGGTAGACCCAGAAACAAAAACTGTAACAATGCCATCTTTAAGATTAGTTTCATGTATGGCTTTTAAGGTTTGATCTGTTATATCGACCATATCATTTTCTCCTTTTGAATTAATTTTAATCGCCTTTGTAATCACAGTCATTCTAATTCAACAATTCTCTACCAAACCAATTTAATATCTATATCACGTGGTCTAAACGCTATTTAGAGTTTAACATATGATTGGCAAAAGAATCCATTCATCATTCATTTCTAATTATCAAGAAAGGTATTATAGATATGACTATAATATGTTAAAACACTAGGTCGGGACGGATAGCAGCCACTGATCTCTTTTTTCAGAGCTTATATATAAATAATATTCTTATTTTTTTAGATTCCTCTACAGATCTTTGCTCTCTTAACTTTTCCTTTAAGTTGTATTTTCTTGGATTTGTTCTTAATTTATATCCGCAACACGGACACGATAATCCATCCCATTTTATGAATAGATCGCAATTTTTACAACGTTTATTACCAGGAGAATAACGACCCAAAGCTTTATGACGAATACATATTCCTTTGCAATGCATTTTCTCACGATTTTTATTTTTGTTATGTGTCAGTATGCTAACTTGAATTATTAATTTTAGATTAACTTTGTTAAGCCAGACTTTTAAATTATTCGATATATATTTCTGACATCTGCATCATGGAGTACTAGTTAGCTAGTATCGCACTCCATATGATGGCAGGACTTGAGCAGCGGGTGTCCCATCATCGTCATCCCGCTGCTACTTTAAACAATTACGCTCTTCTCTTCTTGATACACTCCTCAGACCGTAAAATAGAATAATGCCTCAGATACGATTTTCATAATTATTTATTGAAGAATTTAATACAGTCAAACGTTCCGATTGGATAGTTGTATAATAATCCATGGATAACGTCAAACATTATAGAAAATATTTTGAAGCTCCAGTCAATTTTTGATTATATAGAAGCTCTCTATATAGGCGTCTAATAATGTAGGATAGGCACCGAACAGCTTTTAAGTTCTTTAGGGTTTTTGATAAGGCCAAATTATAGGCTTTTTTCGGTACTCGCGTAGGAATTTTGCCATAGTTTGAGTAAACAGCGGGATACGCATTAATCCTGCAACCAAATAACTTGATTGTTTGAACATTTCTAATACTTCTTGATTGTTATGAGATACATAGCCGCAACAGATCTTATCCCTTTTTTTGAGGATTATTACCTTGACGATTAAACAATAATTCGCCTAAATTCCATTTTAAATAAATTATACTTTTCCTTACATGCTGACTTCTTCTTGTATGGTTCTCTGATGTAAATAGATTAATGTCATTGTTCTCGATATTAGCATATATTGCCTTGATCTTTTCTATTCTGTCAAGAAACGTAGATCCATCAGTTGTCATGTGTAATTCATAACTGACCATGTGATCTTTATTTCTGTGCAATAGACATAGGTGGGGAAATAACAATCATATTTGGTTTTATGGATAGATTTCTGTAACTTGTTAAGGATATCATAACTTGCATCAAACATAGGAATAGCATCTTTCAAGAACCTTTTCACTTCTGGTATCTCATTTTGTTGTATTCCATGGTTTTTTTCTTCATTCCATTTCAAATAATAGTTACCGACATCTATTCGTGGTTTCTGATATAGTGCAGTATTCGTTTCAGGTAGCATTATTAATGTCCATTTACTTCATTAACATAAGTAATCTCCTGTGATTTACATAATATGATATATGAAAAAAAGATATTGGTTGATTTTACAGAATTAAATCAAATCATATTAATAGAGTTAGATAATTCTAAATCTCCTAACACCATCAAAGCAATTATTGATGGCCTACCAATAAAAGTAAAAATTAACAGATGGGGAGATGAATTGTATACTGACAAAACTCCCATATCCGCTAAGGAGGAGAACTCTCAATCTGTTGTCTATTTATCGGATGTTGCATATTGGCCAGAAGGTAATGCAATTTGTCTATTTTTAGGACCCACACCTATAAGCAAAGAATCGGATAAAATACTGCCTTATTCTCCGGTGAATATAATAGGCAAGATTATTACTTCATCTACACATGATATTTTAGATAAAGTTGAAGAAAGTACTACGGTCATTATTAAAGCTCTGTAAAAAAAGAATGTAAAAGAGATGAAACAGCAATATGTGCCGTTTATCAGCAGTTGGTGATAAATACATTAGGATTACAAGACCTCAAAGAACAATAAGACTAGTCTTCAAATTAAATTAGACATTTGTTCTTACATATCTATCTTTTTAAAAGCCCTTTTTCTCTTGGCGCTAGTTCCCATCTCTCTTGTACCAGAGGATACAATCTCGATTAGTTTTGCTTTACCATTCGAGAACGGTTTGGGTCTAAGCAACCTACCCAACCTCTGGATAAACTCTCTGCTACTTCCAGTGCCACTGAGTATAATACCAATCTCTGCATCTGGAACGTCTACGCCTTCATCCAGTACTTTGGAGGTTACTAATGCAGTATATTTTCCGTCTTTAAATCCCTGCAATGCATCCTGTCTTTCTGCTTTGGTTGACTTATAAGTAATAAAAGGGATTAAGAACTGATTAGAAATTTTGTATACTAATTTGTTATGCTGAGTAAATATTATTGTCTTTCTACCTTTATTTTCTGAAAGGATCTCTCTTAGCTCTTCGATTTTAGATTTGCTATTCAAAGCGATATCCATTGCCTTGTTTCTTGCTAATACTGCTTGCCGTGCAATACTACTTCTTCCAGATATCATTATCAGCTTGCGAAAGGAATCAGAGTAGTTCATTTTTAATCCCATCTTCATCAAACTTGTTTGGTAGATGGCAAAGTTCTTTTTGTATTCTTCAACTTCCTCTGGAAGCATATCTACATGTCTTCTTTCTATTTCAAATGAAGAAAGATGTTTGTTTTTGGCAAGATCAGAAGGATGAGCCTCAAATACTATACCACCACCGACTAATCTTGGAAAGTCTTTATGCAGGTTATCTTCCCTTTCAATTGTAGCAGTTAACCCTAATCTGAATGGTGATGCAAATTGCTCTGCTATAGATCTGTAGCCAGGTGCAGCCAAGTGATGTACTTCATCGAATATAATTAACGCAAACTTGTTACCAATGTTAGGAGCACGTATATATGCTGAATCATAGGTACACACTGTAATTGCCTGAATATCATCTAATCCCCCGCCTAGATTTCCAATTTTAATATTATTCAAATACTTTGAAAGGACTGATGTCCATTGATCCATTAGATCAATCGTTGGCACTATGACCAGTGAGGCGGAGTTTATAACTTCTACTGCCTTTACCCCGATGACTGTTTTTCCCGAGCCTGTTGGTAATACTATACAACCTCTCTTTCCAGCTTTGATCCACATGTCAAGCGCCTTTTGTTGATAGTCTCTTAAAGATATTGGATTGGGAGGATTATAATTGGCGTTATTATCACTATTAACATAATTGCTTCCGCTGTTATCCTGATCGAGTGTGATATTGGGAGAAGGTATTAGATCCAATACATGGCTATCATCGTATTCAATTTCGCTTTGATTTAGATAATCGAGAATATTTTGGTAGTACAAAGCTTGTGCCCTCAAGGAATTTGTTCTTGGATCAAAGGAAGCATAAGGTATATGAGAAATGCCACCTCTAATTATAATACTTCCGTTATCATAGGTCAAAACTGTTCTCTGCATTTCACATTATCTTATACAAAAAAAGATTAAAAAGCATTGGATCAGATATTTTTGAAATCGACCATCATAATACTGGTATTGTAATTCATCTGCCATATTGAGTAGTAAACCATAGTTATTATTTTTTATAAGTAGCGGACTTTTTTGACCTTATTTATTGTCTAGGTACTTGCCCCCATTGAATACATCTACATACCATACTATTCTTCTATCATCTCGTTCCACATTGGTTACAGGATCCACTGATGACTCTATTGTAATCTCTTGACCTATTTTGTCTTCCATATAATCTTGGAAGTCTTTAATATCCTGAAACTCAGTATATGGTCGTCCTGACTCTAAAAGTCCAACTGTTGCATTACTTGCACTGTATTCCTTGTAGTTCGAGAAATCTACGGGGGTCTTAAATGCAATTCCTATAATATAATCTATAAACCAAACATCCTTATCTTCTATTATGTATGCATATTCTGCATTTGTAGGGGTAGTTGTGTTCGATAGATTCTTAATTTGAGTCATAACATTATTCTTATCTATACAAACGAATATCCTCAGTTAAAGGCTTATGCTATTGTTTAATAATAGTGAAATATCTACGTATAAAGATATGATGCTCAAAGTCTAAGAATCAGATATACAGGAGCTCAAAGAGCAGGCTAAATAAGAAGAACCAAATAGTAAATATAGTATACTGCTGTTAATCCGTCTACTTCAAAATAACACCAACAAATCACAACAATAAAAAATAACAATAATGCAGCACCAGGATCATCTAGCCCTACAACTTCTCCAGTTAACAACCCCAGCATCAGAACATTATCATCATTGGCTATAGCACCACAAGCAGACAGTCAACTACATGATAATCAGCAGCAGCAGCAGCAGCTTGTAAAAACAAGTGATGGTACAGTTAGAGCAATAGACACCAAAATTTGGATATCGTATTTATACTCGTATAATGTACCTATACTCATATAATGTACCTCCTAACTTTACAGGAATAGATAATTAAACTCCTTTTGTCACTTCATTAATGAGATATTAATTGAACAGGCTCTCAAATGCCGAGCCTCCTATTTCAAATCAAGCCAATGGTTTGAAAGATAGAGTATATAGAGACTCAGAGAGGTATGACGAGACATTCCGCGTAGGAGTTGAGATCGAAGGATGTTTGCTCGATAACAAAGGAATGCTTGTTAGTGCTGCTCCTTTAATTGAGGCACTAAAAGGTAAATCACATGAACTTGATTTTGAATACGGGATGTGTCAATTCGAGTTCAAAACTCCGCCCACCCCAATGCATAATCTTCTTGATCTTAATACACTATTGGAGGATTTTATTGAACATCTCAATGTCGCAGTACGCAAAGTCTATAAGGATAGGGAAACAGTCTTTCCGGTATTCTTAGGAGCCAATCCATCTCCAGAGATTTTGAAGTACGACGGTAATAATAATAATAATATCTACAGCTTGGTCACCGCTAACCCCAGATACAAGAAACTCGCACAATGGCAAAGTGAAATTCCTGATGTAGAAATTGAGGGATTGAAGCTCAAAGCACTACAAGTTCCCGCTGCTATTCAAGGATTTCATCTACATCTTCAAGGACAAAATCCTTCTCACACAGCACAAATGTTCAATCATATACTAAATCTAATTCCATCAGCTATTATACTCGGGGCTAATAGCCGGCTTCTTGCTGGCAGGGTATTTTCATTTCATGAACCCAGGATACATTTGTATGATCAATCAGAACAGCAAAATTCAGGATTTCCAACTATTAGTCGATATCTAAACGGCGTTGAAGACTACATAGACTATATTACTTCGCATGACAAAATTATTGCAAAGAATTACTTTGAGTTAGAAAAAGAGAGACATGATGATGTGCGAATTCGTTTGAACTCAAATTATTATCGTGTTGAAACAAGAATCATGTCGGTACAACCTACCCCAAAAGCATTGATGGCATTGATAGAATTTTTTATAGGTTACCTTTACAGAGCCATCCACGATGAGAGGCAGTTGCGACCCCTTTCATCCTTAAGAGAGGAAAGATTATCTGTAGTTAGATCAGGGTTTGACGCTAAGACGCATTTTAATATTGCAGACACGATAAAAAACCAACTCGATTTTGCCCGTCGAGGGTTAGCAGACCTAGGTGTGAAGTCAGAATTTCTCAGCATACTTGATAAAAGGATAGAACACAAGGTTACTCCGGGAGGATATGTGGCCAAAATGTGGCAGGATAAATTCAATGGATCTATCGAACAAACACTTTTTGAAATACTGTCGGATATTTGGGAAAGGACAAAAAGTAATACGCCTATAACTTAGCACTAGGATTTTCTTAGCCGTAATGCCTAACAATTGTTTATATCATTCATACTCATTTCTCGATAAAGGGACCTATTGTCAAACAAGATTGATACTAACGCGGATGTCAAAAAAGTAAATAGTGTCGGTTATGATTATGACGTAATTACAGATCTGCAAACTTTGATCAGGCAGCCAAGTGTTTCTGCCAAGAACCAAGGATTAGTTGAATGTGCTAATCTAGTTGCAGAGATAATGCGAAAGGCTGGAATTAATGCTCAGCTTCTCTATATTGACAGCAACCTTCATAAGAACGCAGAGAATGATATTGATTCTTCTTCCTCCTCCTCACTTCCACCAATAGTTTATGGCGAAGTAAAATCCAAATCAAATCCACATAGTAAGACTATTTTGTTTTATAATCATTATGACGTACAACCAGAAGATCCTGTAGAGTTATGGGATGAAGATCCATTCAGTGGAAAAGTTGAAGGCAAT
>JBKOWU010000222.1:0-17603 GCA_046724555.1 Thermoproteota archaeon
ACTCGCAGTACATCTGGACCAAGAGCAGTACAAATCTCTACACAGAGAGCACAGCCGATACATCTTTGTTCATCAACGTCTGGAATTATAGCAATTGGCATATACTATTTCACTACAGGTGCATGTGTTCGAAACTATTTAAACGCTACGCCATACACAAAACAGTGTTATAACACGCTGGCAACAGAACACAACGAAATATTCCTATTAGGTAAAAATCAAAATTATATCTTATGTAAATAAATGTACAAAAAGTAGTAAGAATAGGCCGTTTTATTTCTTTGCTGCACCCATTCTAAGGACATCCACCTGACCACTATGCAGCCAATCTTTCAGCTCTTCATGACTAGGCTTTGCATCGTGTTTACCAGCTAGATGCAGATGTAAAAGAACATAGTTAACTTGATTTAGCAACGGTTTGTTTGCTTCATCTCCTTTACGTGACTTATTCCTAAGATCCTCCGGAACAGTCCTCCACCAATCTTCAAATTTCCTAACCATAAGAGCAAATTATAAGCGAACTTAATAAGCCTTTTGGAAATTTGAATGGCGTTATATTTGTTTTTGACAGATTTTAGATTCAACTTAAAGAAGGAGCTTAAGTACAGGTCGTACAATTTTGATGATAATACCGAACATATAAGAAATGCAAAAGCAACTTTTAGTACTTGTACATGCCTTTTGCGTCAGATGAACTACAACAAGCCCATGTAGAGTACCTACGATTCAAGCAAAGAAATCCTCCTCTACATCATGAGCGCTATATCTTTCCATTTTTCGCTGGGTCTTATTTCGCTTATCGGAAAATAGATGTATTGAGGGTAATACATATTGCAAAAGCAATTTCAGATGAGCCTAAATATGTAGACGTTGGTTGTGGTTACGGAGACTTTCTAAAAAAGGTAAGAGAATTTTTGCCAGATGCCATTGGGATTGAGAAGGAAACTAGTATTTTCTATTTACTTGGAATGACGCGACCCGATTACATTTATCCTTGTGCTATTGAGTGGTTTGAGGGAAAAAGGTTTGATATGGCGTATGTAGGATGGATGGACCACGGAGTGGACTTTCGTAGATTTGTAGCGAAGTCTTCAAAGTGTGTCCTCACTACGTTTGATAGTGGGGGACAATGCGGTGTCAATGGAGAGTGTGAATACGATGAGTTTGGGCTTCATAGAATAGCATGGTGGAAAACACCTTCTTGGATAGATGTCAATACAGAACTTATGAATATGTATTATACTCCATCACTAAAAATAGATGAACCAACCAAATGCAAGCTATCAGCACTCCGCACTGCGCACAACCTATGGTATTTATACGCAAAGCCCGAAGTTTCAGAGGAAATTATTAATGCTTTGAAACGATGGCTGACAAGAGAAGAACAAGTGTTTGCTGTTGAAAAGTTTGATTTTGAGTCAATACTTGACGAATGCGGATTCTATTATATGAAGCACCTGCCAACGATGGCGTCCAAAGACAAGCGACTATGGGAACTAATTATTGGTTACTAAAATGTTTAAAGACATGCGATTCTAGACATGGTTCTCATCTTCTAAATGACGTCATTTAACATACAAGACCTTGTAAATGCTAGGAATTTGTTGGAACAATTCAGAAAGTATTCTGTTTCCCCATACCACGAAAGATACAGTTTTCCGTTTTTGCTAGGGACATATTTCGCATACAGAAAGATCGATGTTCTAAGAGTAGTTTCAATTGCAAAAGCAATTTCAGATGAGCCTAAATATGTAGACGTTGGTTGTGGTTACGGAGACTTTCTAAAAAAGGTAAGAGAATTTTTGCCAGATGCCATTGGAATTGAAAAGGATGCAAGAATATTCTATAATTTCAATATCCCAAAACCAGATTGCATTAGAATCGCTGATGCCCGATGGGGAATCGAAGAAAAATATGACGTTATTTTCGTGGGATGGATGGATCCTGGAACTGATTTTACAGACGCAGTTGCAGCAAAAACAAATGTGGTTGTCACAACATTGGATCAAGGTATTAGCCAAGCAGCGGAATTTGACGCACATGGTTTTAAAAGAATTGCTTATTGGAAAACACCATCATGGGAAGATGTTAATACTGAAATTATGAACCGTTACTATACAAAAATGTCAGTACAGACGCGTCAGATTCTTTTTGAAATGAGAGGTGCCCATAACCTTTGGTACGTATATAGTAAAAGAGCTCATACATCTATGGCCATAGAGTCAGCACTACGACAAAGACTTGGGGAAGAACATCAGAAATTACAACCACGCTATGATTTTGAAGATGTATTAGATGACTGTGGATATGGGTATCTTGAGAAGTTAAAAATTCCTTTTTCCGACTCCGAAGATAGTCCTTTATGGGATATAAAATTTGTAGGTGTATAGGATAAACGGAAATGATAGATTTTTAACTTAAACATTCAGCAGGGATTTTTCCAATTAATACATGCTATTGTACGTAAAGGCAGACCCGTCGTTGTATTCTCTACTTAAAATGCTTAATTCAAAGACAAAGACATTAAAGCCTTCTCGTTCCAGAGGTGATATTGTTCTTAAATTTGCACGAAATATTGAGTATTTCAAACCTGTATTTATCTATGTCAAATTTTATTCCTTATTTTAACCATGACTCAGGTTACTCCCTCTCCCGCTGTTAGAGGACTTTCATTATATATTAAAAGACGAAGCTGCAAGAGATCTCATGAATGATGATATGGTAATAATCTCTCTGCTTGCGCACAGGAGTGGTAAATTTTCTTGTTACTGATACTTTGTAATTGCCTGCGTTTTAAGTCCAATACTCTACCATCGAAGTTGAATAGCAGGCTGCATAGAAGTGATCTATGAGGAGGAGGATTAGGTAAATAATGAGAAAGAGTAAACTACTAATAGTAGATAATGAACCGGATATCAATTTATCATTAAAGATATTCTTGGAAGAAAATAGCTTTGATGTGGATACATTTGAGGATCCTATTATTGCATTAGACAATTTCAGAAAGGGAATATACGATTTGTTAATCTTAGATGTTGTAATGCCCAAAATGCATGGATTTGAGTTATACAGAGAGATACGAAAGATAGATAGTGAGGTTAAGATATGTTTTCTAACAGCCGGAGAAATATGCTATGCCGCGTATACTGATATCTTTGCCGATAATATTTTTATCAGAAAACCAATACAGAATCAAGATTTAGTAAAAAGGATTAACAACATAATAAGCTGCTCTATTAGCTTAGGCTATGAATAGATTAACAAAATAATAGTCTTTGAATTGAGAGAATTTAGTATTAGTATATCTAGGTGAGGCATTGATAGCTCTAAAATAGTTATTTGGCTGCGCGTTTATCAATGCGTAAAATGCAAATGACACGTGCGGGCTAATCAAATAAAGAATAAACACTATCTCAGCAAGACATGCAGGATGGCACTTTGGTGCTTGGCATCTCGATGTCTCTGCAGTACCTCAATGATCTAATGGAAACTGTTATCAAATTTATTGTCCAAAGAGATGTACTTGTCTTTGGTAAGGTATTAGGAGGAAAACAATAAATGGATAGAAATGATAATGATATTAGAACTGTAAGGCATAGTCCTGAATTTGACACTGACTCTATTAACAGAGCTGTTGAAAGTGCAAACAAAAATGATGTGTTTATCCAAAAAGCTATGAATCTAACGAAGGATTTGAGCTTTCCGGCATTTAAGAGGGACATTGTAAATCATGTCAAAGGCAACTCTTCTTCAGCCGATCCAGAACTCATAGCGCTCTTTGAGAGCCTGGATGGTTACATAGAATATAAAGATACATATCATTTAAGAAAGGCCCTAGAACAAAACAACTCTGAAAAGAAAAAGACTAATCAAATAACCGGGCCGGCTCGTGAGCACCCTACGGAACCTTCTCGTACATCTTCGACTAGTCACGTTGCAAGTAAAAATGAATCTGGGTCATATCGTGAAGAAAGAAAGGACTATACACAGGTTTCCCCTTCGGCCATGTCAAATTTTATCTGCAGCAATTGTGGTAAGCAATTTCAGAATCAAAACGATTTGATACAACATCAACAATTCGAGGGAATCGAAAATACCGACAAGAGCACTGAAGCATGAATATAAAATGAATATAAGTGATTGGATCTTCTACAATGTTATTCTAGCAGGCCAAAAAATCGATGAGATAATGTCTCATTTAAATGATTTTTTCACTCGATTTACAGAAAAGTAAACGCCTGACTTCTGCATACACAAAGATGTATTGTTTAATTCATCAAATTTATGCGTACAATATTAGCAAAGTAGGTTAGCAAATAATAGAACCATAAAGTTTGATACTGCGGCGGCAAAATATAAAAATTATTGATTATTATGAACATTCATGCTGAGTATATTTATCAAAAATAGGAAGTTTTTGATTTTACTTACTTACAGAGAGGACAGTGAGGAAAGGCCGAGAGAATAGTTAAATAAATTATGATGCACTGTAGTATAGCATGAGCTCTAACGAACAAGAAAGACAATATGAAGAGGGTGCTGCTGGTACCAGACCAGATCGAAAGAAAGATCCACTTAAGGAATCTGATGAAAAAGAACCCATGTCCCCCGCCAAAATAAAGGAGCATGAGCCTACAGCAGTACGCAGAGATCCAAATGACCAAAAAATTGCTGAAGGAGGCCAAGCTGGCACAAGTAGCCAAGATGCTGCAGAAAAAGCTAGACGAAGCGGGATGACAAAAGGCACTGCGGGCGCTGCTGAAACAGGTAGTGAATACGAGCAAGGCGCTGCTGGATCTAACAAATAAGAAAACCATCCGCCGATAACTTTTTTTTATTGACCTTTTTAAAATTCTGAAAGTGTTTTCAATTTCTGTTCAACCGCTTGACCCTTTAGATAAAGCGTCATGTAAAACTCGAGACCCAATTTAAATTTGTATTATATACTACGCTTGATCTAGGCTCAGAATTCGCTGTCAGCGTGACTATACAAACAAATAATCACAAGATGAACATTATGATCGGCTGGCAAAGTTGCCACATCATAACTCTTAAGAATCGGATGATCGCCGACTATATCTAGTATAATTGCCATATGGTAAGAGCTAACGAAATAAAAAATTCTAATTATGTGGGAAAAGAAGTTACAATTAGAGGATGGGTCTATAGATTACGCAAGCAGAAAGAAAACGCTTTTATACTATTACGTGACGACCGGGGAGGCGTAATACAGAGCGTCTTCCCACTCAAAAGCGCAGCCCATCTTACGATAGAGTCCTCTATAGAGGTAGTCGGCACCGTACAGTATGATAATAGGGCCCCTGAAGGAAACTATGAAATCAAGGGAAAACAAATAAAAACTTTCAACGTGGCAGAGAACACGTTTCCTATCGGGGAATATCAGAGTATTGACCTTTTGTTGGACAATAGGCACCTAGCTTTAAGAAGTCGAAGAATGATTGAAATTGCCAAGATCCGCAATTCTGTTTTAAAATTTGCACGTGATTGGTTTATTAAAAATGATTGGATGGAAGTTACCCCTCCAACTATTGTCAAAGCTGCTGTGGAAGGAGGATCCACACTTTTTAAGCTAAAATACTTCGATGAGTGCGCAAATCTTTCTCAGAGTGCGCAACTTTACTTGGAAGCGATGATATTCTGTCTCGGACCAGTTTGGAGCCTTACTTCGTCATTTAGAGCTGAAAGGTCTAGAACAATAAGGCACCTTGCTGAGTTTTCACACTTAGAAGCAGAAGCACCTTGGATCACATTAGACGATATTCTAAAAATTGAGGAACATTTGATTTCGTACATTGTTCAAAATACCATTAATGAAAGATCTGATTCATTTGCTGTCTTGAAAAGGGATATATACGATTTAAAAGCAATTCACGTACCATTCAAGAGATTGACATATGAAGATGCAATTGAAGACCTTAGCTCAAAGCAAATAGAAATAACCGACCCCGAAGGACAAAAGAGAACTATTCGGGTGGGAGATGATCTAAATATTGATTCTGAACGTGAACTAACAAAATATGCATCCGAACCTGTATTTGTCACAGGTTATCCTATCGAAGTTAAGCCTTTCTATGTCAAAGAGGATCCTAATCATAAAGGAAGAGGACTTGCAGCAGATTTGCTTGCCCCGGGCGGATTTGGAGAAATTAGCAGTGGAGGAGAAAGAGAGGATGATATTGATCTAATTAAAACGAAGATAAAAAAAGATGGATTGAATCCAGACTCGTATAGTTGGTATCTGGATTTAAGGAAATATGGTTCTGTACCTCACGGGGGATTCGGATTAGGTATCGAACGGTTAGTAAGATGGATTGTCAACTCAGACGATATTAAAGACACGGTCCTGTTCCCAAGGACAATGTCAAGAGTTACGCCATAGTCCAATCGTTAGCCATCCTTTAAACAAACGATGAACATGCAAAAAAGAACAAATGTGTTAAGTATCGGAATTTATTTCATATTTATAACATGGGCGAGATATCATTCATATATCCTTGCTAACAATGTGCTTGATTGTATTGTTTAATCATACTAAGATTAATGGACGCCACTTTTTTTATTGTAATGACAACTCGAAGATAACAGTATTGATGTGTTATAATTAGGGCAGCAAGACTAAAAACAAGAGAGTCTTTTACGTCTTAATACTTGTGTCATCCACCGTATAAGGTATGACAGAAAAAGCTAACAGTAAACTAGAACCGACGGCTGGCATCATGATAACGCTTTTGTTTAATAACAAGAAAGCAAAAGCCCTGATTGCTTTTGGTGCTACTTTGTTGGCAATTGGCTTTTCGGTGAATTGTACTTTGGCGCCATAGTATTTAACCAAGCATCGCAAAGGAGGTTAAATGCAGTAACTTCTAGCCTATATCCAGTAAACGGAATGAATCCCTTCTTTGGTGACAAGCTTTTTTATCGATATATCTATACTAGGAGTTGCAGTATTAGCTCTTTGGATTCCCCTTACGCAATAGAAATAATAGCAATGCGCCTAACTTAAAATCAGAAATTACGTCATGGATATATCGAGATCTTTTTCGCTGATCCTATTTTCTCTATTATTGCAAAAATCTGTACGGAGGAAGATGCAGCTCAAACGGCTCAAAGTGCATATGAAATGTTTTACTGGCTGGAGCATATAGGATATAATATCAACAAATTAGCGTGTTTGCGCTCAGAAAGGAGTGGGAAGAATAAAGTGACGTGGTGTCCACTTGTCCTTTATATTTTGCTTTACATCGTCCAAAATTTTGTTAGTGAAATAATGTACGCGGTTACTGAGTAGGTCGCCACTGTTAACATCTACATCGTTGTTACTGTTCACCAGTTTGTCAGTACTAGTGTTAGACGACATAGAAGGATTCACTATGAAGCTTGCTGCTACCACCTGCTCCTGATACCCTGGAGCGGCTACAGTTGCTGCAACTTTATATGTATCGGGTGCAACCGCAGTTGGCTTTATCTTCCACGAGTAAGAGGCTTGCCCATTGTAATCGCTATGAAGTCGAAATCCCTTATTTGCAATTCCAGAAGATTTACTAACTTGGCCTACTATGTTGGCACCTGCAACTTTGTCATTCGATCTGGCATCAGACACGGAGATAATGAGACTCTGCTTATCTCCAGCAGTGATCGGGTCGTTGCCAACCATTATTGAAACTGATAGCAGATTTGATCTGCTGTAATTATCAGTGGACTGTAGTGAGGGAGGCGAAACACTGACGCTTTCATTTCTTTGCGTACCAGTCAATCCTATATTGCCAGTAGGGCTAATGTCATGCCCATCTAATGTTGATGATTTTGAAATGTTTTGATCTCCGCTCTGTACAGCTGGCTGGTAATGTTCTTGTGATGGGATCTTAGTATTTTCCTGAGGTATTAATTTTATCTGTGGAGCTATTGTAGCTGCCGAGGGATTGTTATTGTTCTGGCTGCTAACTGGAATTTGCATTGGAGCAACTCTTGTGCCATTTGCTGCAAAGGCATGCCTAGTATTATAGTTGGAACTAATTGGAATATTTTGTTGCTTTGATTGTAGATCAGAAATACTACTCGCTAGCGGTATCGTTGACTTTTTTGGTTCTGGAATTGCTGATTTGGGCACCATCATTGGTGACTCGGCTTTCGTGGCTACCGGTATTTTTGTTGTATGTGCTTGAGTTATTGTAGCATTTGGTTTAGTAGTAGTTGTTGTAGCTGGATTTGTTACTGTTGATGCTCCTGTTGTTATGGTATTAGTAGGATTAGTAATATTAGTAGTAGCAGATGGTAACCCCGTAACATTAACACTAGAGAAGGAAGTCAAAGCGGCATTAATTGCACATTCGTATCTTGCTGTAATTCTATTCTCACCCGGTTTAATCGTTGTATACTTTGATGTAAGTACAAAGTTCCATTTTGAATAATCAGCTGCTCCACCAGGCCCAGTAGCAGTAGTTGGTTGATACGGTCTTACTTTATTTGCAATAACAGATACTTTGCAGTCATTAGAAGTCGCGTTATCTATAGATATTCCAGATACTGTAAGGTCTTTTCCTACTGATACCTGCTGACCCTTGGTAGGTGATGTGATTTTGAGTTTTGTAATATGTTGTTCTGGGTTTGCAGATGACGACGGCATAGATGTTCCTGCTGCTGTTGATAATGATGACGGTGATGACTGCTGCTGCGCAAATACCTGAATATTCGACGAAATTGCAAACGCGAACATGCTAACTAAAATTACGGATATAGCGAAGGTTGACCTAGTGTGGTTCATACTAATAATGTTGTTATAGATATATATATCTAAATTAAAGAAATTGATCCTAGATTTTATAAAGAAGCATCTACTAGTCGTTCAGTTTTATCAAGCAAATTCCTATTGCATCAGATTAAACCTTTATGTTAAATATCATAAATACTGTCGAATGAGAATTTTTATTATTGTGACACGAGACTTTTACCTAGTGCTAATATAGGAGCAATCTATCTACAATATGCAAAGAAACACAACTGCTAGAGACATCAATCCGATTTGTGCACTATGATGAAAGTAGATTTTATCTGTTACTCTCATATGACGCTGAATCTTCAGCAGTTACTAGTCTTATTGATTGCAAAAATGCCGTTCTTAGCATCGAGAATGCATTACTTCAGGGTTGACTAGTCACTTACTGTGCAAGGAATGCAATTGAAGCGCTGATAATTTGCTAAGTAAAGTTGAGGGATACAATCATACAAATATCATATTATGTATTTCATGTCAATAAATGGTCCTTTACTTGTACGTTGGGCGGAACCACAATAATTCTTTCTTCTCCTAATCGAAAAACAGAATAATGCTTTTTGGTGGCCATCGAATAAAGCTCATTTACTAACTTAGTTCCCTCTTCCACACTTTTTGTAAAGATCGGCGTGATTCGTGCTATTAAAATAACAGGTTCTTTCCTGCAAACATCATCCTGTAATTCGGGAAGCTGCGAATAACTATGGACAGAAATGGTTTTCAGCCAAATTTGCAATTGCTTTTTGCCTCCAGACATTTCTCCTGGATTTGTCTGTGCGGCTAATGGCTGATCTCTAGGTAATAAATTGCCCACAATTCTACAATTATGTAAATACTTTACTTATGATAAAAAAGTATCATTAAAAATTGTTAAACCTACTTGTAAATATTGAACTAATTTATATGTTAATCTATAATAATATTTTTCTAGTGGTCACAATCTTGAAAATTTTTTCTGTTGTTAAAACGAAGAAGATCTGCTCTTATAAAAGTTGCTATAAATTGTTACATTACGTTCTTTGTAGTCGTAGACATCTGATCTTCCTCGATTGTGCTATGCACTTATTGATTTAACATATTATGATGTCTGTAACCGAGAATCAGACTCGGTATGCCTGCGAACTAATCACACAGCCCAAATATTACACCGAGATTCATTCGGGAGCGTAAATACATCCCTAAAACTAGGATATGTGTACTCAATATTTTATAATCTACTCTAATTCATAAAGGGAAAGTCATGCTAAATAGTCCGGGAGAAAATGGACTATCACTATAGAATAAATTGTAATGTATCTATGGTTAGCTCGTGACTTTGGTCTTTGTGAGAATATCTAATTCTAATATAAATTCCGTTATGTTGGCCTCGGTAATCTTGTACGTTGTTGGAAAGATGGGTTGTAAAGTAAACTTTCGCAGTAAATGCTGCTACTCTAACCTATAACCGTTTAAATGCTCAAATCTAGTGTAGCAATGCTTGCTTAGATGATATGACGACGTCAGATCGTATCTCCAATCTTGAGACATTACGTGCTGATTTTGGTTGTAGTTTGATCTTTTGAAATTATGAATCCAATGATTGCAATTCCGACTAAACCTGTGACAAACAATATGGAAGCGAACGTCATAATTGCTCCTAAATAAGCGCTAGTATGCTGGACTGGTAGCATCGTGGCTATCTTTGTGGGACTTATCATGATGCCTATTCCTATGAACAACACTGTCACCAACACGATGAATAAAATAACAAGCCGGTCCAACGTCGTATATTTAAACCTGATACGATCTATTTATAATTATAGAGATCATTATTGCGATGGACGTGCATATTTGCTATTAAACTTAGTCACAATCAACGGAGAACATAAAGCCCATTACAGACTTTTTTGTAAATCACTCATTGGTATACATGAGATGATAAAAAAACCCTTCCCTTCGAACTAGTGCATTCCACCCTTATCCTTCTTTCTTTCTCCCTTTCCAGAATGTGCCTTTTTGCGGTGTATATCCAATCGCTCTTTTTCTTGAAATGTCATACCGCACTCCTTACATTTTATCGTATTTGCCTTATCCGTGTCACCTTTATTATTTCCGTTTCGGATTCTTTTAAATAGAAAGCTCATTTTGTAGATATCAGTAAATTGCTACTGGTGTCTTATTAATCTTGGGTAGATATGTGAGCCATATTAATTCTCCCTGAGTGAACACGATCGAGCAATCCAAAAGCTTTGATTAGGCACCTATATTCTCAAGCATATTTTAGCTTATTTTTTTCGCTTCAGCAGTTATAGCTAGTCTGCCATTAATCACCCATTTAGCGCTCCCGAGCTCACTGCCTTGTGGGCCAGCCGCTCTTGGGATATCTATCTCTAGGTTCTGGAAATTATAAGAAATTTCTGTGCCTCTTCCAGTTAATCTGTCGAACAGTTCTGTCAAAAGATTTGCCCATTGGGCGGCTTGTTCGGTTGATTTTTCATTTGTAGTGCTGTTAGTCATATATTGTTGGATGCATTCTAATCTTTATAATACTATTGATAACCAACTACACTTGTTGATTGGACAAGACG
The DNA here is from genome assembly GCA_046724555.1 of Thermoproteota archaeon. Lineage (GTDB taxonomy): Archaea > Thermoproteota > Nitrososphaeria > Nitrososphaerales > Nitrososphaeraceae > JAFAQB01. The sequence goes on from JBKOWU010000222.1 coordinate 11,359, forward strand.
TTATTACTAAGCAACAAAAGATGCACTGCACAACTAAAGTGATAGCCATCAACGCCATCCAATGTGCGCGATCATGTGTTGCTACGATTTTTCTATTTGCTGATAACCCAACAATTGTTCTTTATGTATGAAGTTGAGGAGGGAATTAAGTTATTAAGAGAAAAAAATCAGTTATTGATAATCATTATCTTGGTAACACTCAATGTCAGATGACAGGCGAGACTCATCAATTAAGATTTATTCCTACAGCATCGCTTAGATAATAATTCTGTGTTTACGTCAACTCTTTAATCTCTACTATATTTTGATGGCATTGTAGTTATTCGTGCTTCTGTATAGTGTGATTTCTTAAATCTTCTCTAGATTTGAAGGTTTCATTGCAGGTTTCGCATTTAAATGTTTGATCAATATTCTGTATATTTTTCGCTGTGGTCCTAGTTTTGGAATTGGATACGGAAGAGGAAGATGAACCATCAATCTGTGGCCACAATTTCGCAAACATGGCTGGCGTATTAGCCCTTAACCATCCAAACATCCTTTCTTCTTCATCTAAGCTTTGCCTTAGATAAGGTATTGTGTCACCGATATTCATTTTCTCTGCCATTTGTATAAGTAAATTATATCCTGTTACTTCTGCATTTTCGACTATCATGTCCTCAACTGATTGCATTAGATCTTGCTCCGCAAGAGAAGTCCTCGATGCATGTATCTTATCCATTATAGACTGGGGCGGAGTTGCAATTGGTAGTTGTCCCTTTTCTTCCGTAGGCGTTAATCCAGCTACCCCTGCTCCTATGCTCCTTATTATGCGTCTTAGTCTGTCCTGGTGTTGCTTTGTTTCCTCCAAGTGACGTTGTAGCTGCTGCTTGACATCTTCTAAAACTGTCTGTTCAATTCTTCTTTGGACCCTTTCGAGCGCTGCATTTTCCATTGCTAGTGCAGAGTTCAAATATAAAATGAATTTATCAAGTAAGTCTTGTCTCATTTCTCTTTTCATATGTAGGCAATTATTTGCTATAACAGTTGGCGTTAGCGTCTCCTACTTCTGTCTGCAATCAATCGTATCGCTTTCTTTTCCTTTGCAATCCAATCCAATCAGGCTATTGCTGTATCAGTTTAATACACGCCATAATGACATATAATACGTGCTCAGAAAGTTTCATTATAATCTATTATTGACTGCCTTTAAATCCTATGGTGTAAATAAGTCTATCAGGCGCGCGAAATCTATGAATAAGAATGATAAAGTATCAATTAGTACTACGACAAAATGTCTTAGTTTGTTCAATTTACTGTCGATAGTCGCACTTGCGACGACGCTTGTATTGATAACTGCTGCTATATCTTGTATATTCGGCATGGCTTACGCTCAAGATCTTAACCCGCCAACGACAGGTAAAACATCTCCTCACATTACGTCTACTTTTGGCCCGAACACACCTGGGCCGGCAAACCGCAGCAGCACAACTGACAACGGTACCCAAGGCAGTATGATTAATGGCAATATGGACCATGCAAATGCTCCGTAATAGGAGACAACCGTCGGGCTTTTTATATTATTAATATACTATTGGTGATAATAGACGAAAAAGCCAAATTGAATTTTTACTAAGTTTTAATTAGGGTTGTGTTAACTAAATTTTATGCAAGGAATTCAAAAAATGAAATGTACTAAGTGTGGCACAATGTTTATGTCCGAAACCGGAAATGCTACGTGTCCTTCGTGTCTGGAACTGGCTCATGGCAGTGATAGGGCTGACGGTAATAGCGGCATGACAGGCGGTGGTGGTTGCGGCTGCGGTCACAGCCATTAAATTTTTTTTTGGCTTATTGTTTAATTTGTTTTTGTTATTGAGTATTTAATTGATTCATTTCATCTTTGCTATCATTTAACTAAACAAAAAAAGACAGTCGTAGAGTCTTGACACAAAAACTATCTATCGAGATGGCTGATATTTAGCATCTTTTGTATGCCCCTCCACGGAAAAAATACAAGTTCTTATCTATATCCTTGCTGCATAATATAGAAGGAATCGACAAATATGGACCCCTTACATAACATTGGTAGTAGTGTTAGCAAGAACGAGGTCACAGTGGAGGAACACGTGAAGGTGAACGAAGAACGTGTTAATGTATCTATTAGCAAAAGAGCATATGATGCACTAGTTAAGCACGCTAACCAAATAACCGAACGTAATCCAGAAACGGATAAGCCATTTACAATCGAGGAAATATTGGATGAGGAAATCTTGCTGCTCTTTGATAATGATTGGAAAGAAGGCTAAATGTAAAACGGCCAAAATCGTGGTAGTAACGAGCACAGCTTCTGGCTAATTAACACACGAGCGGTATACGACAGTCCCATATTAATTATATATCATAGTCAGTATCTTTAGCAGTTACATACTTATGCTACACACAATGGATAGAAATGGGACCATCATATATGCACCACATAGTTTCATTTGCATTCAGAGAAAAAAGAATTTGATCATTTATTCGTCTTCTTTTCTACTAGACCTGCTGCCAACTCGATATCGTAGACACTATTGTAGCCGACTCCATCTTCGAGGTTGTTCTGCACTGCTTCGAATACATCATTAATTCTGTTTCCCATCGCCGGAGACTTTCTGTTAATGTGATTTCTTATATCCTCTTTGGTTGCTGGAAACTGTAAGCCTTCGAGTAGATTAGCCATCTTAGATGCTGTCTCTCTGCTAGTTGCCTTGTTCGTCGGTGGTTCACCTCTCAGGTCCCCTACTCTTTCGGCCTTTGCTCCAATTCCTGTTTTAGTACTATCAGTGTAGTTTGGGTCACTTGATACATTTGACATCCTTTCTTTATCTTCACCTACCTTATGAATATAGGGTACAAATTTCTCATAAAGGTTACAGTGCAGCATTTGAAAAAAGAATCCATATGATTTCAGCATACTCTATGCAAGCCTGGGTAGCCGGCCGGCGGGCGAACATTATTTCCAAGAGTTAGATATTGATACCATGCTTAACTGACGTTATTGAATTTGTTAAAGCGTGATTGATTCAACTGCAATTGCAGCTTTAGAGCAATCTTCTCATATAGCTGTTATATAGAAAAAGCGTTGAATATCTCGTGGCTGACGAGTACGAGATTCTATTTTGAGGTATAAGAATAATGACTAAAATTTACAATAACGACGACAATTCCCTGGTGCTTTTATCAGCAGTTCTAGTTTCTATGATGTGTGGAATATTTTTTTCAGTTAACACTATAATTTTAGAACCTCTCCTTTTAGTCTGGCTTGCAATTCTTTTATTTCTAAATTTAATCAGATTGGACATAACGGATCTGAAGTCAGATTTTGCAAAACCAAAGAGGATTATAGTGTTATCTACCTTGAAGCTAGCAATAATTCCGCTATGCACTTATCAAACCACCCAGCTAATTTACCCACAGGAGTCCCTATCAGTGTTATTGCTCTCCGGTATTTCAACTGGTCTAGGGGCCCCGTTCGTGGTAAACTTAGTCGGTGGAAAATTGCAAACAGTGGTCGCAATGATAATAATTACTTCTTTGGCTGTTCCGGTTGTATTGCCATTGTTGGTTTACTTATTCTTTAAGACAGAATTTTCTATACCATTTCCTAACATGGTACTTATTCTTTCTGCTGGGTTATTGGTTCCCATGGCATCAGGCTGGGCAACAAAAAGATATCTACCTAGAGCTGCCAAGCTAATAGAGAGACGATCCTTTCCCATATCTCTTATTGCCATCGTATTGATAAATCTGGGATTGTTTGCAAAATTCTCTAACTATTTTTTTGAAGATCCACCATTTGTGGCTGGCACCACCGCGTTAGCATTTGCGTTATTTGGAATATATGGACTATTAGGATATGCTATAGATGCAATTTTCCTTAGCGGTGATAAATGTGCGGAAAGTGAAAAGAAACGCAACAGGCTATCAGCGTTTATTTCAATGAGCTATGTAAATAATATCTTAGTTGCGGTTTTTGCTCAGCAATTTTTTGGTAGCCACGTAGCAGCTCTTGCTGCATTTTACAATATCCCATATTATATTGGAATTCCGATACTGGTAAGATGGGTAAGCGGTGATTTGCGTCCTGCCAGAAAATGAGAAGAGCATCTTAGTACCGCTGCTGGATGCGACTAATTATCATTATCATTGTCTTTATCATTTGTATTCCGAATGCGGTCGGCTTTTACTGATCATATACCCTTGACATCATTCTAACGTAAATCATTAACGAGAGGCGCTGCGTCAGCCAAAGACCTAGCCATGATTCTTTGCAAATATATTTTTACCCTTATCGTTATGTGACTGAACGATTAGGGCAAACAGTTAAAGCATAGAAATGATCAGCATCATGTTGGTAATTGACAAGAGAAGAAGAACATGAAGGACAACGACAAAAGGAAAATAAAGACAGCTATTTTTCCGGTTCTGATAATCCATTTGTTTCTGCAACGGCGTTTTGGCAAAATATGATGAGCAATTGGTTTAATGCTTATGGTGAATTTATTAAAAACGGCACTAAGATCACTGAATACTGGTACGATATTTGTTGGAAGCCTTGGATATATTTGCAGCAGCAGAATCAACGAATGCAAGATAGAGACAAAGTGAAAGTAGACTAGTTACGATGTCATTGATTATATAAACAAACCATTATTAGACGAATATATACAGTAGTATTTTTATTCGAGAGCGTGTGTAGAAACTACACACTTCTTGAAGGGTCATTCTTCAACTGCGTTCATGAATATTATTAGATGTAAAAATATAATATCTGCTGTATATGTTATCCGCTTGATGCACAACACAAAGCTCTTCTTGATAGTTAGTGTAATGACGTTTGATTCTAAATATAATCCATTGGTTAAACTACGGCCAGCTATTTGAGATATTATTTTATTTTCACCGTGCTCGTTGCACGATTTTTATTGGTTTAATCTATTTTTTAATAGGAACTATATAACATGTTATCATCAGGTACAAACTCTGAGATGCAAAATTTAAAATAGATTTGACTTGGAAGTTTAAGTGTATATGAATAAAAATAAGTTAGTGTTATGCGGTATGATATCTGCAATAATTCTTGCATTGTCCACATCAGCTTCGTCACATGCTAACGCGAATACAATGATGGTACAAACTATCACATCGAAACCTAATTCTGTTTGGAGTATCGCCAGTAATAACACGTTCGCTACTGGTGGAACACCAGAACAGCAGCAACAAGTTCTGTCTGTTGGTCCGCCACTTAATGCAATATTCAAAAAGGCGGAGAATTCCGTCGTACAGATAACAAGCAGGCTACCTATTCCCCGTAGTCTTCCGTCCGGAACTCAACCACAGCCCCCTCTTACCGCTCTGGGTTCTGGATTCATATCAGATACACAAGGTCACATAATTACAAATAGCCATGTCGTAGACGGCGCACAAACAGCTGACGTGACATTCGTCGATGGTAATAGATTTACTGCAAAAGTGGTAGGCAACGACGTATTTAGTGATATTGCGGTTCTAAAAATAGTTTCAAACAGCAGCGAACAAACCAAGCAGCAACAGGATGCCCTCTCCTCCATCAAACCACTCCCCATCGGAAACTCGTCTAGTGTAGAGGTTGGAGATCAGGTGATTGCTATTGGAAATCCATTTGGACTCAGCGATACTATGACGACTGGAATCGTCAGTGGTATAAGCCGAGTATTACCAGCGGCTGGAGGGATTGGCTTCTCCATTCCTAATGCAATTCAAACAGATGCACCAATCAATCCTGGCAATTCTGGTGGACCGTTGCTAAATATACGAGGACAAGTAATCGGAATTAGCACAGCAATATTGTCCGGTACAGGCGGCTTTTCTGGTATTGGATTTGCAGTGCCTTCCAATACAATAACAAAAGTAGTTCCAACGTTAATTGAGAATGGTACATATCCTCATGCTTTTCTTGGACTCTCAGTAGCAACCTTGACATCGGATATAGTTCAAAATGTTACAGGCTTGGAAGCAGCCCCTCCCAATTTAAGGGGGATCTACGTCGACACGATTACAAAAGGTGGGCCGGCTGATAAAGCTGGAATACATGGAACTACCACGGACCAATATTCAAAGAAACATGTAGGAGACATAATAATAGCTATCGACGGACGTCAAGTACTAAGGAGTGATGATTTAATTACATACCTTGACCAGCAGAAGTCTGTCGGCGATACCGTCACATTTACTGTATATAGAAACGG
>JBKOWU010000367.1:0-2982 GCA_046724555.1 Thermoproteota archaeon
ACCAAGTACGTCAGCAAGTTCTTGGTTAACAGTAGCAGTATATGGGCGCAAGGCTCCTCTAAAAACTTCTGACCTTGCCCTAATAGCACCTGAGATTTTCTTGCCGATTGGGGAATCTGGTCCTACTATTACTACTATTCCTTTAGAACCTTTAAATTTGATAGGTTCTTCAGCCGCGCCCTTGGGGGCCATTGCATTTACAGCTTCCCTAGTAATCAAACCTGGTGTATTGACAAAATTATCTACAAGTAACTCCCATTGCTGTCTTGTAAGAGAGGAAAGGGGTAAATTATAGTCGTAGCTGCCTGTAAAATGTACTACTGCATCTATTTTGCCAAATTTCGTTAGTATCACATTGAAAATTTTCCTTACACTCTCTTCGTTTGAAAGATCTATCGAATGGCTGTGAAAATCTTTGAAATCAGAGAGATTCGATTTGCTACTAGTGAGTATTATTATTTGTTTAATACCTTTCAAATCTAATGTTGCTGCCATTTGCCTAACACAATCGGTATCTTTTTTTGTCGAAGAACTAATAGTAATGACAATGACTTTGTCTTTTACATCCATTGGTGTACTTGTCTCTACCGATGTACCTACAACTGGCTTGACTGGGTAAAATACACGATCATTGGGAATAACTCTGCCGTTAATCAGTTTGCTAATCTTGAAATCACATAAATTCAAAACCATATCCGCAACTTCATCCTGTGCAAGAAATTCTCCATCTACAATCATCTTGGCAGTATTATTTTGTATCTTCTCTGCAATTTCTTGGATCTTGGCAAGCATTGCGGAAATTATTTTGGATAGTCTTTCGATTTCTGTACTGGATTCACTATTATTGTTGGACCTGGCTATTTCTGTTGCAGTCTTTTTTATTCCATTTGAAATAATGTCATCTGGTTCGCCGAGCAATGGAAGTAGTTTGACTGCTGTCTTTTCTATTTCAACCGATGAGAGATCCGGATATCCACCAATTCTTAAAAATTCAGCCGCAGCCTTTGGATAAACTGTTTTATATATTCTATCTGAATGAACTGGGCCAGGGTTTACGGCTACAGATCGAATGCCTTTTTCCACTAGTTCCCATGCTAATGCTTCTGCCAGCCTATTCTTTGCTCCTTGAGCAGCAGTATAAGGCGTTCTAAATCTATACGGTCTTTGTTCGTATCGATTTTCTTCACTAAAGAATGTTGAAATTGTAATTATCTCTGATCCTGGTTCCAACACTTGTAGCCCTTGGATTGAAGTCCAAAAAGTTCCAGTGAGATGAATGGCAACACAATCTTTGAATTCCTTAAAATTTGCATTTGTAAACGTTTTTACTGGACCAGAAACCCCTGCGTTATTCACAATAATATCAACTTTACCAAATTCTTGTTTAATAGTCTTGAACATTTCATTAATTCCTGCTTCATCTGATACATCAACTCCTGGAAAAGCCCGTACTTTACCTGAAGACCCTACATTACTTATCACATCATTCAAGATCTGTGACGTCTCATCCAAAGGCTCCTTCCGTCTGCCCATGATAATTATACTGGCACCATTGAGCGCAAATTTCTTTGCTATAGCTTGACCTATGCCTGTTCCACTCCCAGTTATTACGACGATCTTATCACTAAATTTGAGAGGAGGCTTTACATTTTGATGTTGCATTCTAATTAACCACTGGCAAAGTAATCATCCGTTGATTTAAAACTTACCTGCATAAGATATTATAAATTCTAGTAAAGATCGTGCATTCATTTAGCCTTTGATTTTTATTTATTTGCTTATTGCTACTACTATTTACATCATCATAACACGTGTACGAAAAAATTTGTATATCACTTCAAGTAGAGGTTCTCCTGATATACTTTCAATTTAGTTTATAAAATGTCATTATAAAGTAATCTGCAATTAGGTAAACTATATCGATTTATTCGTTGGAGCAATACATGTGCAGCGCTGAAATTACTACACCCATACATGATTAATTAATTCGTATTTGAATTATCGATGATGGGATTATATTTATTAAGTGGCATCTAGTTGTTCATGATAAAGCAGGGAAATAACATTAGCATGGCCAAAAATATTATGAATTCGTCCGATGACAAATATAAAGAGAATGGATCAAATCATGATCAGCACTCAGAAACTATTATACGAATTAACCTGAATGAAAGGTTAGCAGAAGAAATGAGAAAAAACGGAATTGATTGTAAAGCGGTAGAAGTCAGTTCTCTTTCACTTGAGCAAAAGCCATACTTTGGTAATAATTTTGCAATGAGTTCAAAGTTTATCACAAATAGGGGTTGTATAAGAGTAATCTCCAGAAATATAGATATTGTGCAGATATTCCAGAGAAATTAGGTTACCTATGCACATCTGAATTTTTGCGAAGTTATTTTGTTATATATTAAATTCCAATTCTTATCATTATCATAGTTACCGTATTGTACCGACAACTTAATTAAAAACCTGTTCTAGACTAGAGTATTGGTGTTGGATAGAACAGAAGCAAAATTTAAAATCGACGTTAAGCAGGGGGTAGTCGAGCTAGAGGGTAGCGAAACCTTCGTTGACAAACACCTAGATAAATTTGAGGAGATTTTCACATCTGCAATAAAACAGGCCGTGACACAAGGTATTATACATAGTATCACAGATGACAATGTATCAGCATTACAACAACAAAACATTGAACCGAAATCGGACGTCTCTAAGCTGGAATTAGCCAAAGCTAATAATAGTAATAATAAGCATCCAACAAAGCAATCTCCAAATTTGCCGCCTATTCCTGTAGATTTAAAAGCAAACGTAAAGAAAGTTGGCTTGAGAGAATTTTATGCCGAGAAGAATCCATCTAATCATTATGAAAAAACTGTCGTATTTGTCTATTATCTAACAAAGATCAACAAACAAACGGAAGTTAAATACGGTGAAATTTTGTCTTGCTATGAAGAAGTAGATGAGAAAAAACCTAGCATCACT
>JBKOWU010000120.1:0-6078 GCA_046724555.1 Thermoproteota archaeon
TGTACATTATAGATGATACTTGCTTTTAATGACAGAAGCGCATTTGTATCATTTTTAGCTGTTATACTATCATTTTTAGCGCTATTAATCTTAATAGTTCCTATACCAAGTTTTGCTGATAGAATAGTTACAGTACGTCAAAGGTTCTCTTTCTATTCTACTTCGTAGACTCTATGATCTAAAGAAATTGCCGTATTGTGAATGAGACTGTTGGTCCTGTTCTATTATTATTATTATTTACTACCATAACAAAAAAGCAAGAAAAGGAAACATATTATTATTAGCCCCCTTGATGAGAGTTAGATTTAATGAGAAGCTGTGGTATTTTTTACATAATTATGTCAGAGAGCGTTTATAGCCAGAGTGTTTGAGCAATGCAACAATTACGTTAGCAAATGTTTTTAGAGAAGCTGGATATAATCCACCTGACAAGATAGAAGTTGTTGACTCTCAAACATTTCATAAACTGTTAGCAGAGGTAATGGAACTATATAATAATATCTATAGAAAAAAAAGCACCCGTAGCACCTAAATTCTCCATTGCCGATACGATTGCAATAGTTGAACAAAAACAGCAATTCAATAATTAGTGATCATATGTATAAACACTAAAGCAATATAATGTGCCTTTTTACCAATAATCTAACTGTATATTGCCTATTAAAAGAATGTAATTTCTATATGGTATATTGAACGTATTTAGGCATGGGTGAACAAAAAAGCCCAACTAAAGATAATACTACTAATCCTGATGCTGAGATTCTAGAGCAAGGCGACATTTACTTCTTCTACAGGCCTAAGAAAGCTGCTGAAGAAGTAAAAGGTATTGAAGATGTTCGACGTTTCTTTATGGTAACTGCACCAGAAAAAGAGAATAGCAACAACAAGAGCCCGCTTTACCGACTTTTCGTTATAGGTAAAAAATCACTTCCTGAAGTGAGAAAGACAGAAGCTAGAGCATCAGAAAGGTATTGGGCTAGAGTTGGAGGTATTTTTAAAGATGCTAATGAGCTTACAAAAGAACTTTCATCAGATGAATTCAGGAAAGGGGATGCAGCAAGACCAGTTGGAGAAGGAAAGTATGCTATTGTGAAACATCATCAAAACCATACAGAATTAGCATATATTCTTGAAATGCCAAAACGGCCCGGAGAAGCTCAAAAAGAATTAGGTATAGAAAAAGAAGCAAGCTATATTATTTCAGTTATCAATCCAAGAAAACCAGCAGCATCTTCAGTAGCAGACGGTGGCAAATACCCAAGTACAGAAGAAATACCAATGTATCCGGAGGAATTGTTAGAAGAATTTGGAGATGATGATACCTTTGTTCCTTTATCAAGAGATACAAGGTTCATAGACTATCAAAATGCACAGATATTGCTTACTGCAGCAAGGGAAGGAAGAGATGTAATAAAGAGAGATATAGGAATAGAGATAGTAGAAGAGGATGAAACTCAACAGTCTGCTGATATATTCAATAAACTCAAGGTAAGAAAAGACCAGGTCCCAATAAGACCATTAACAGAAGGAAAGCTAGAATAATATAGAAGAATCAAAGTCATGAAAATAATTATGCTATAATGTAACGTAGCACCTACTTTTAGATAAAGTTACAATATACAAGTCAGTTATTAAACAATCTTCTCTTTAGCAGTTATCCTTCTAATTGAATCAACAATATTAGCAATACTATCAGGTCTTTCCCTTGATGTATTTGCCCATGCTGTTGTATGTGTTTTGTCACCTATTGTAACCGTTAGACTATATGCGAGTAGAGACGGATCATCTTGTTTTTCTGGAGCATTACAATCGTTATTTTGCATAATAGCATCTTTTAATTCCTGTTTGTCTGAATCAGGTACAGTTTTTTGAGATAAATTAGTACCACTAATGTCAGTATAGTAACTAAGTGTGTTTGTATTAGAATCAAATGAAATCAACAAATATCGTGCATTCAATCCACCAGTCCACATGCATAGTGCATTCATCAACTATAGTAGCATTAGTAAGCAAGTCTAGTTTCATTGAATAGCACTCTTTAGCTAGTGATAATGCCTCTATCTTTTCTCTTTTATCTTCTGTATTTGCTGCTGTATTCCATGCTTCTTTTGTTATTGCATTTAATCTAACAAGACACTTCTCGTATTCTTCTGGTAGTCTTTCGTCAATGTATTTTTTGATGTTCTCTTTAGCTTGGAGTCTTAAGTATGCAATGTCCCTGCATATGATTGACTTGTCAACTTGCAATATCCTTGCCATTTCTGACTGATTGCTCTCACCTTTGCTTAACAATTCCATAACTTTGGCTCTACGCCATTCAATCTGTTGTTGCATATTTGTGTTCATTTGTTGCATTCTTCTATGCTCAAATTTTTCGAGTGTTGCATGATTACCCCTACGATATCTTTATTGAAAGCTTTAACTCTTGCTATTCAAAAATATTATCTTCTAATGCAGAAAGTAAGTCTTACAAGGATCTTGCAAAGAATATTCCACATGCTATCTAAATCTACTATTTATTTACAATTGGTAAACTGAAGCCAAATGTAGCTCCTTTGCCATCATTATTATTATGAGCCCAAATTTTACCACCATGAGCTTCTACAATACCTTTGGAAATATAAAGCCCCAATCCTGAGCCTGTCTCTGACTTTGTAACAAATTTAGAAAATAATTTATCCTGTATGTCGGGATCGATACCAGTGCCTCTGTCTTTAATGCTAATAATAATTTCATCATGAGTAATATTGTCTTCTTTATAGGTATTGTTGTTGTACTTCTTTATAGCTGTAAACACCATTATAGTAATATTATTGACATCATCTTCAACACTATCATTACCACTACCATAGTTACCGATATTTTTCTTTGTAGACTTTACAGCATTAGTCAACAGATTTGACATGACTTCATAAATTCTGATTTTATCTGCTTCTACAACTATAGGATCCACTTTTGGCTCATCAAAGCTTATCTCTACTTCATCATCTTTTGATTTTATATCATTTATAACATTTCTTATCTTTTCATTGATGTTAAACTTCTCTTTGTTTAGCTTTAAAGTCCTACTTTCAATTTTTGTAACATCCAGTATATTTTCAGTAAGCTGCTGCAGCCGTTTGGCATTCCTAGAAATTGTATCTACTAATTCCTGATACTCTATGGTATTGTTATTTTTTATTTTAGATTGAAGAACTTGGGATAACCCAAGTATAGGCTGTATAGGGGTACGTAGCTCATGAGCTGCTATATCAATGAATTCCTTTTGCATTTTATCATGTATCTTTAGTTGTTCGTATAATTCAGTTTGAGTCCATAGGCTTTCAAATATAGAAGTATAAGATAACACAGTTGGTGTGCTATTGGAATATGTTGCAAGACCTATTGCTTCTACAGAAGTATTTTTTGAATCATCCTTTAATTCTACAGACAAAGAGAATTTTTTATCTACTACAAGAACTGTAACCTTAGTTTGTAGCTCTGATTCAATATATCTAATATCAATCCTCCTTCTTTGTTGCTGCCGTCCTTCCGAAAGCTCTTGCACTATCCTATCTATTCTATCATCTTTAGGTGTTAGAATTCTAATCTTGACATTTCGCTCTGATGCTGCTTCTTCGCATAATCGCATTCCTCCTGCTACAATAAGTTGACGATAAAACGCATTAGCAGTTGAAAATATTATTAGTATTTCTTCTGTGGCAGATTGTATGTGGTTAAAACCAATCGTCTGTATTTGGACAGGGTCTCTAATAGTTTCTATAAAACGTGATTCAAATCCAAGTTCAAGTTCATAAATCCTATCTTTTGCAGGTATTGCCTTATTCCATATAGTATCAAAAAAATATTGCTGCTGTTCTACAATTTCTTTTAAATTACTGTGTATAATCTGTGACGCTACTTTCCCTTTTTCAAATAAAACAACAGGTGAAAGATATTCTGTTTCACTTAACATAAAGTTCCCTTTTATTCCTTCCAGATGTCTTAACTCATCTACTATTGTCATCAGCTCTTTACAATAAGAAATATTGTCTTTCGTGATTTCAGTAATATATCTTAGCCTAACATACCTACTTTTAGCATCAAGAAAAGCTTTCCTTATTGGCTCAAGCACAATTGCTAATTCTGGACGCGTATAATTCATAGATGTATCGATTCTTTTTCTTGCATTGGAGAAAAATTGTACTTCTGTATTTATTACATTGTCAATACCATAGATTAGCTTAGTAGTTCTTTCAGAATCTGTATTTGATGGTGATGATGGAGTAGATGTTGATTCTGGCAAAGAATCAATTCAAAAAGTAGTACCAATTCTCTCCATAAAAATAGCCATGGAAAAATATTCTAAAGAGTCTATTCATTTTTTGCAGTGAGTTTGTACAGTTTGATACTTATAGATTCTTTAAGCTTCAAAGTGGGTTTAGAAGAGTATATAATAATAGCAATATTCCTGCTATCTCTCTTTGGCTGTATCCTTTGCTGCAAAGCTCTTGTATTTTATCTCTTCTCCATTGCACTTGATTTTGCTGTTCCATATCTGAGCTCAAATGTTTTAGGGGGGCGTTCCATTTTTATGCTTGATACTGTGAAGTACTTAGCTTTATCATTTTAGTCTGGTAGTCAAGCAACTGGGACTGGTTAAAGCCATAAGTGAATTCAGTCAGTGTGTATAATGACACATATTGCAAAAGTATTAGAGGTAATTGGCAATTCTGATAAAAGCTGGCAAGATGCAGCTCAAGTTGCATTAGATGAGGCCAAGAAGACAATACATGGAATAACTGCAAAAATAGACCCAAATACTGGAAATATTACTGAATACCATGCAGCTGTCAAAATAGCATTTGGTGTAGAGCATTAGTCAGATAATTGTTATTACTCTATAGCATTAGTACTACTGTAACATAGGATGCACCTTAACTGCGAAATTGAAATTACATAGCTATGAAGTCAGCTGCTGTTTGGCTTGCCCACTCAACTTTAACGCTATTGTGATATCTGGCTTTGTCTTTATTCCTGTCCATTAGTAGTACTTATCTTTCTTTATTTATCATGGAGTTGGAATGCCGTTAATAAGTGAGAAACCACCACTGCCCACGTTAGCAAGTCTATCAGTCGTTAGAAATCTCTTTGTCTCTTTCTCTTCTTTTTTAATACGTGATATATCCTATTCTACTGTGTACGGCAAACCTATGACTATCAATACTGCAATAGGATTGATCTCTTTTTAGATCTCGCTTGTGTCACATGTATGTAACTTACTCCGGCGGTGGTCCTGTCTTACTACCTTCAAACATTCTGTCATACGAATTTTGGATATAGTACCTCCCATAGAACGACATATGATTTTCTTCTAAACTCATCAGATATTCATGGACTCTTTCTGCTCATCAAAACCAGTAGGACAATGGAATACATTTGGGATAGAAGTAACAGGTCAAAAATATAGAGTCGCAATAAATGGTGAAAAGGTAATACCAGAATTTACAGGCAATAGGAGTACTGAAGGATACATTGGAATCCAAAACCATGATGCAGATCCTCATGTTTCATTTAAGAATATCAGGATAAAGGAGAAGAAGATGTGAGTGCTAACATAACTTTTGACTAATGTATGCCGAGCTCAAATGTTCCATTTCCTATGCTTGAATTTAGATGGATGTTCCATTTTCACGCTTAGCAGTATAATGGAGATACTTAGCTTTATCATTTTGTTTAAACCAAACATATGAGTATTTGATGTAGAAAAAGATGTTCTGCTATGGGTTTGGCCTATCTAATCGATATAAATAACGAATTGATAAATATATGGTCTTTGATCAATGGCTATTACTATTATCTATGATTGATCTTCATCTAAAATATAATGACTTTTATCAAAAATATAAACACACAATACTTTTCAATAAAAATTTAATTCTGGCTGGCGTAGCCGCATTCTTTGCAGGAGCAATCTTTGCTCAAATATACTCAGAACAGGAACGTACTAATAATAATGATCTACTAAATGCTCTAGCTACTCTGTCTATTGAGTATGGAGTGTATATATTCCTCTATTTGCAGTATTATTTTACCTCG
>JBKOWU010000138.1:0-9042 GCA_046724555.1 Thermoproteota archaeon
ATACTATTAACATTAATATCTCTACCTTGTATTATGTATATGCCAGAGGCCTATGTGTTACTCAACTGTGACTTTGGAGCTGACGATGAAAGTATTGTCTATAAGTTGAAAGAATTGCCTGAAATAATAGAGGTGAATGGAGTCTCGGGCGCTTACGATCTGCTTGTAAAGGTCAGTGCTGATACAATGGAAAAGTTAAAAGAAACTATAAGTTTGCGTATACGAACAATTGATAACATTAAATCAACTCTATCTTTAATTGTAATTGAAGGCCAGGGATAGTGTAGTGTTAGTAATAATAGAATAACAAGAATATGGATTTGATTATGTACATATGAACTAAATTGTACCATTTCAATTTTTTATGCTATAAAAATATCATGAAATTAAATTATCATAAATTAATTTCTCATTTCATCCAATATCGGCAATAAGAAGATGACTAGTTTAAAGAAGCAAGCTATACATTTTAGAATAGTAATATCATATATTTGAAATCATCAAATTTATCTAGAATATGGTATTGTTGATTATATTAGTATTGATAGTAGAAGCCAATTAATTCATCTGCTTTTCATTAACATGTACATTAATGCCTTTTGAACATGTAGTCTATTTTCTGCCTCATTCCATACAACTGATGATTTTCCATCTATTACATCAGACGTTACCTCTTGGCCACGCTTAGCAGGCAAACAATGCATAAAGATTGCGTCTTTTTTAGCCAGTTTCATAGTCTCAGAGTTTACCTGGTATTTAGGAAAGAAAGCTATCTGTCGCATGGTTCTTTCTTCGTCCTTTCCTATTGAAATGAATGTATCTGTTACTACTGCATCAGCATCTCTAACAGCTACTGAAGGATTCTCTGTAATTATTATCTCGGCTCCAGTCTTTTCTCCTTCTTTTTTAGCTATCTTTACTATGTTTTGTAATGGTTCATAACCTTTGGGACATGCAGCAGTCATGTTAATACCTGTTTTTGCACAACCTAGTAGCAAATCATTACAGACATTATCACCATCTCCTATCCACGCAAGATTCAATCCACTTAGTTCTTTCTTGCTTTCTTGAATTGTTAAAAGGTCTGCTAGTATCTGACATGGATGAAAGGTATCTGATAGACCATTTATAACTGGAATAGAAGCAAATTTGCCTAGCTTTTCAACATCTGTATGAGCATAAACTCGTGCAATAATGCAATTGAGATATAGTGATAATGTCTTTGCAGTATCTTCTATTGATTCCCCACGCGATAGTTGAATATCGTTGGCGTTAAGATATATGGTGTTTCCACCCAACTGAAACACACCAGTCTCGAAACTCACTCTTGTTCTGGTTGATGGCTTTTGGAAGAGGAGCCCAAAGACTTTGCCTTTTAAAATTTGCCGTGACTTTCCATTCTTTAATTGTTTTTTCAAGCTGCTAGCTAATTCTATAATGGAAAGAATTTCCTTTGAACTTAAATCTTGCAGGCTAAGAACATCTTTACTATTTAAGCAAGCCCTCAATATCTTCATCTGAAAGATATACTACATCGTCTTTTGCATTTTGCCGTGACTCTTTGGAGCCTTCCTTGTGTTTTTCTGACTGTTTATCATCCGATACTTTAATTTGCTTTTCATTTTTTTCTGTATAGTTTCTCACATAATGATCTTCAACTTCTGATCTTTTCTCCTTCTTGTGCCTGTCCATTCTACCAAACAATCCACCAAAACGAGACTTCACTTTCGATTTCTGTTTCTCTTTGCTTTCTGTCTTTTGGTCTTCTATATCTGTAGGATGATCTTGTACCATAGCCGGTTGATAAGATGAACCATTTCCTAAAGGCTTTTCATAGTTTTCTATCTCTTCTTCAATTTTAGGCTCAATCTCCGACATGTGTTCTTGATTATCAACTACGTTTGGTATATCTGTTGGTGATGATGACGACGTTGTGGCTGAAATTGGTTTCTGTTCTCCTACTCTTCTTTCTTCTTTTGTAATGGATACTGTATGAGCATCTATTGCATCTATTGAACTAAATGTTGATGGTTTTTGCGTTTCTATGTCAGAGGTTTTTGGAACGGTGGGAGTTGCAGGTGTTATATCGCTAATATTCATCATGGGCATATTGCCGAATATGGATTCAATGAATCTGTCAGGATCAAAAGGGATTATGTCATCATACGTCTGCCCAACTCCTAAATAAAGAATTGGTTTTGATGTAATATGAGCTATGGAAATTGCAGCACCACCCTTTGCATCTGCATCTGCTTTAGTTAAAATAGCACCGTCAAAATTCGTGTATTGAAAAAATTCTCTTGATTGATTGATAGTATCGTTTCCAGCAAGTGAATCACCCACAAATAATTTCATATCCGGTTTTACTACCCTGACGATTTTACTAATTTCGTCCATTAGGTTTTTAGCTGTTTGCATTCTACCAGCTGTATCTATTAATACTGCATCAATATGGTGCTTTCTACTGTAATCAATTGCATCTCTGCCTACTGCTGAGGGATCTGCACCATATCTTTGGGAAATGACTTTTAATGATAACTTTTCTCCATGACGAGTAATCTGTTCAATCGCACCTGCTCTATGAGTATCTGCGGCTGCCATAACCACAGAAATGCCATTTTTACGGAGTAGATGAGCCATTTTTGCAACTGTTGTAGTTTTGCCTGTTCCATTAATGCCAAGAAATACAATAACATACGGTCCCATTTTGGAGTCTATCTTCGATTTGATTCTCTGTATCAAATCTACCTTTTCAGCTTTGGCAAACATTTCTGCAATTGTAGTTTGAAGCCTTATTCTTATTATATTCTCTACATTATCGTGTCCTTTATCAAATTTTATTCCTGTTAGTTCTTTTTTTAATTTCTCAGATAAGTGATCAATTACTTCTTGTGAAACATCACTTTCTAATAATGCAAGTTGCAAATCAAATAGATTCCCATCAATATCTTTTTCAGAAATCTCCTTCTGACCTATGTTTCTTATTCCTATGCTTGAGAAGGCTTTTTTCAGTTTGTCAAACAATTCATATTCAACCCTAATGACGATGTGGTTATTGTCTATTGATGTGTGTATATGAATTATGCTGTGATTTGGCAGCAGCAGGGGAAGAAGTGCCAGATGACTGCTGTAACATCTGGCTAACTTGTTTTTGAATCTGCTCCATGCGCATTTCTATTTGTTGTTTTTGGCTATACAGTTGACTCAAAGCAGTTTCAAATTCTTTAATTCTGGATTCAATATAATTAACAGTATCTTCTCTGCTTTTTTCCACAATTACTCCTGCTCCTACGTTTACCAGTAGCTTCTTTACAGACGGAACTAATGCTTTCATGTAAACTCCAATTCCAACGGGCATTAATGATTCCACTTCTGATTCATCCATTACATTTTGAACAGCAGAAGAAGCAAGCCGAGCCTCTTCAATTAACTTTGTGACTGTGGCTTCGCGGGTAATAGTATCATTCATATATGCCTCCAGAATTCTTGACTGCTGAAGCATTTCGCTAATTTTCTGATCCGCGGCAGCCTGTTGTTGATTAATATCATTACTCATTTAAATTCAATTTTCAAACCTATCTTATAACTGTGACTAGTAAATCATTTATTGGTATTTAAAATAGCTAGGTCCAAATAAATCACAGGTGAACAGGATCCTGTTGCTGCTTGTGTCTATTTATATATGCAATAGGCTAGTACTGGTAATAATTAATCAAAAGAGTAGAGGAAGTTCTGTGCTCAAGGTCGCAACCTATCATCAATAATAAGCGGTCAAAATTATATGGTGCTGTGCTCGCTCCAGGTTGACTATCCTGATATTAGCATCAACGGTCCCGAGACTGGCCCATCGTCTCTGACAGTCCTTCTTTTAAAATATTATGTTGTTGAATTAATTATCAATATAAATATATATTATAAATAATTTTTTCTTCATTTCCTGCCTGAAGCTACAACCATCTCCTATTCATTACAAATAGTCAATCGTCGCCTGCCTGATAGGTTACCTGGCAATTTATAATCAATATCTTGTTGGCTATTGTCAGATTAGGATTATTAAATGTCATCCGTAATCCATTTCTATCGCCTGTGCATATGCGTCTACTACTTATTTTGCAAGGTCAAAGTTATAGTAGTAGTTATCATTGCTACTATCTGTGTAGCTAGAATGCTAGGCGGTAGACTCTGCATATGATCTTTTGCTTGAATAGCACATTTTCTCCTCTATGCTTGAATTAGCGAGTAAACCAGTGATTACTGCCTGTTTCGCTGTTAAAGCATTAGAACAAGCCAGTCGCAACTATGACACCGCGATTGTATACCGGTTCTAATCAATCTATTTTCCTTCTCAATTAAATTATAGCTTTGGCAATACTGGTCATGCGGTCAAAAATCCAGTAACATGCAGTTTGAACTCCTTTTTAGGGTCAAAAACTATATTTCTAGTATCTACCTATTGCAAAATGTTCCTATTTTGCGTCCACGCTAAAATTCGATGTACAATTGAAATTATTCAAAAAATAAGTATAAAAGATATCTAAAAGGTGACGCCACATTGCAATTTGTCATGAATTTTTCTTCATGCCATATTGATATTCATGAGTTGCAGGATGTGTGTCTTGACTTCTTAAGTTTGGGTCCTAGGGCCAATCTTTATTGCATTCTACTAACTACTTAAGATTTATCTGCTACTGCTACTGAAAAATCAATATTCTTCGTCCTCGGTAAAAGTTGAACAATAAGGATTATCCATAATACCTGTATAAAATGAATCTAATATCTGGCATCTCGTGACGATATGTATTTGGGTTATATTGCTTGCATATCCTCTTTAGGTTAACTGACTTCTTGGCTTTATTCGCTGGTTGCTCGTTGTTCAATTCTATGATGGTAAGCGTAGTTATGGTCACATAAAAGAGGAACTTTTATCAACTACCTGAAGATGATGCTATTGAAATTCATCTGTAAGTAAAAAGATATAAGGTTGAAATTCATACAGAATATATAATGTAAAATCAACAGTATTGTTCACCATAAAAAGTAAAATCCTTAAGAGAATAAAGTATATGACTATCATATATTTAGTTCTTGCATATGTAAATTTGACAGAATATTGTCATTTTATGCTAAGCATACCAACTCAAATTATTGCTTAAATGATGGTATGTCTTAATCCGCATTCAATGTAATTAATTCTCGTCTATCTACCTTTTACTATATCTGTCTGTGTTCGTTGACCTAAATTGTAGAAAAATTTGGTCAACTAGAATGATCCAGCTATATTATTGGAATGTTACTTGATTTTGGAATTGGAATTCTTAAAGTAACAACACCATCTATATATTTTGCAGTTCCAATTACCTTATTGTCATCCGTAATTCGAATAGGTAATGCTACCTTCTTGTCTAATCGAATAGGTCTGTGTTTGTAATAAACTACGCCATGATTTTCTTCAGCTTCTCTATCCGCATTGATCGATAGTATATTTTCAACTATTCTTAGATTAATGTCTTTTTTGGCAAAGCCAGGCAAGTCAATATTAACAATCAAGTCGTTCCCGTCTTCAAACATGTCTATGGCCGGCATCACAAATTCATAAAATTCTCGAGATCTATTGCCTAATTCTCTCATTATTTCCTTGGCCATATACTGTCCTAATTCCATAACGTTAACTTCTACTTGTTGATATAAATCCTTTGTTTTTTTAACCGCATTTATAGCACATTGTAATAGCCTATTCTAATGGGGGTTTCATACTAACATATGCCGTCAGCTTATAGCTTCTATTATTTTCCTATTTATGAAATGCTATATTATACTAGAAGATCAGAATTAACGATCACTTTCAGAGGCGGCTTCAAAAAATTGTCATGTTTCAAGCCAGATCTTCATGATGATTTAGCAAACCTCTTACCGCTCATAGCCAATTTGTGTCTGAATTATGCATATAATTTTGGAATCAAAAAATTAAGCTTTCTATAGTATGCGTTAAGTATCTTTCAATGTAAGTTGTCTTTCTTCACACGAAATTATTTGCACTTCCTCCCTGTAAAGAAGAAGAAAAATGGCAATAAAATAGTCATAAGTATATAGTTATATATAATACAGCAAATATTTGATGATAAAAAAAACATATGCAAACGACCAATAGTACAAACAATGGTTCTACGTAAATAGGTGGTTTCCATTGCATCTTATAAAGTGATATTTGTGCTAGGTATATTTGTTGTAGACATCCCTTTTGCATCCCGTATATCGATTCAAGAAGTAGCACCACATGTACTTGTCATCCCTCACTATCATCACAAATTATTATCCCAATATACGACATGTATTATCAATGATGATCGGAGAATGACAAAATGATTTCTATATCTATAAAGGGTACTCACAACAAAATTAGAGGAATAGCTTTCTCTGCAATGATGCTGCTTTTATTATCGGTTATAATTTCTAGTCAAAATACATTTGTCAATACTGTGTATGCCGATCATAATGATGATAATGATAATAATAAAGTAAAGAATAGGTCATTAATTAATGACATCTCCGATCAGGTAATCGATACTCGTTCTAATAAAGAAAGCATACAAAATATTCTTCAACTAATACAAATTCAAATAGCACAGACATCTGGCCAAGATAAAGCAACTAAGACAATTAATCTAATAAACTCAATTATTAATCTAAATCCTAACGGTCCTTTAGCTCAATCATTATTATATCTCTCAAAGCAACAAGCAATCGGTAATGTCAATTCTGTCATTGAAGCTGCCATACAAGTGGCTGCACATGTAGCTAGCGACGGTGAAGACATAGAAGAAATAATAAAACAAGCAGCTTCACATACCCGGCAAGTTCTGTCTTCAGAATCATCATCTTCCACATCATTGCTGCAGTCGTCACCACCAGCGCAATCATTACCACCACCTATTGCGGTACAGCAACAGCAACAGCAACAGCGGCTGCAGCAGCAATCATCTTCACCGCAAACTGTCACCTCATCATCTTCCACATCATTGCTGCAGTCGTCACCACTAGCGCAATCATTACCACCACCTATTGCGGTACAGCAACAGCAACAGCAACAGCAACAGCAACAGCGGCTGCAGCAGCAATCATCTTCACCGCAAACTGTCACCTCATCATCTTCCACATCATTGCTGCAGTCGTCACCACCAGCGCAATCATTACCACCACCTATTGCGGTACAGCAACAGCAACAGCAACAGCAACAGCAACAGCAATCATCTTCACCGCAAACTGTCACCTCATCATCAGAGCCTCTATCATATTCACCTGCAGGAGGCAGAACTGACAAATTTGGCATAAAAGAGCTATACCAATCAAAGCCAGGAGGCGAACAATGGTTAATGAACATGGATACTGCAAAGGACTCAAGGTCGGGTTCCCCATCTTTGACTAAGAATACAGATGGTTCTTTCAGAGTCTCTGGACAAGAAAACATAAGGTATAGAATCTATACTTCAACCGGATATCACGAGCCTCCCAATACAGATCAAAAACAGTTAGCTAAGCAAGAGTATATGCTAGCGCCTAATGATTGGAAGAATGTGGAAATGACTGGATATATCAGAGTAGCGCAAAACGAACCTGCAGATAACCACTTTACCTGGTATGCACGAGGAGGCATTCCCACTTCTACAAGAGGCTGCGAGGGAACATCAATAAAAGGACAAATGTTTGTTGATGGGCACACAAACTTTGCTAAGGAGCAATGGCATACAGGTGGCTACGTCTTTACACCAACTAAATCTTCAATTATAGGTTCTATGGTGGGAAAATGGATTGGATTTAAGATGGTAACATACAATTTCCAAGAGAATGGAAAAACGGTAGTAATGATGCAGAATTGGGTTGACAAGGATAACAATGGGCACTGGGTCAAGATATATGAATATATTGATAGAGGTGGACTTGGAACTCAAGGCAGTCATTGCGGAGCGGCAAATCCTGATCAAATAATCACATGGGGAGGTCCAATTGCCATATTTGGATGGGATCATTTTAATGCAGTAGACATAAAGAACTTTAGTATAAGAGAAATTCAACCACCACAATAGAGCCAAGTAGATACACTAACCAACACCAATTTTTATGCTCTCCATCATATGTACTCATCAATTTCTTTTGTGTGTTTAGTCCATTCTACTTTTGTTATCTATTCCACAATCACAATTTGTAATGCAACCATAAGTGCTAACATCTCTATCAAAATCCTGTTTTAAGTATTAGAGGTTATTAATTATAGCCACTGATCTACATCTCGCAGTAATGTGTATAGTTTGTGATTATTGCTATATGCATATCAAAAATGTATCTTTATAGCGAAATTCAATCAATAGAATGAAACAAGTCCTGACTCGCCTGTCTCGATCAGCTCTTCTAACAACAAAATAATGACTCATCATAAATATTTTATAAGGGGTATTGTGGCTTCTTTTGTGTTAATGATCAATGAATATATATTATGTTCCAAAAATAGATCATCTTGCCGGAATACGGTGCTACTGTACTGATTATGAAGGTATATGCGGTTTTATAAAACAAAACGATACTAGTTTTAGAGTATCTGAAATAATAGATGACTCTTTTCTTATTGATTTATCACCAGTACAGAATGATACCCATAAATTTCCATTATATATTTTAGACAAAAGAAACATTGATTCAAATCACGCCCTTTTTGAAATAAAAAGAGAGCTTGGTATTAGACTTAAAATCCTAGGAATCAAGGATTCAAAGGCCATCACAAAACAATATGCTAGTTCAGAGCAAACAGGGAATATCAGAAGAGAAGCAAAAACACGGCATACTCTTCTGGTATTGAAAGGATTTAGTAGAAAGCCTTTAAGAAAAGCTCATCTTAGTGGAAATGAATTTACTATTACTGTTAATAACACAAAATCTTCTGATATTTCTGATTTTGTCCCACAAATAAGAAATATTGCAAATTTTTATGGGCTACAACGATTTGGCAGCAAGAGACTAATTACTCACCTTGTAGGAAGAGAAATTGTTAAG
>JBKOWU010000256.1:0-9444 GCA_046724555.1 Thermoproteota archaeon
AGAAGAGATTGTCCCATTAGGAGTACATGGTACAATGGTCGCAGTCGACTGGGATTCTTGCGTGGCTGATGGTGCCTGCATCGAGGCATGTCCTGTACAGGTGTTTCAGTGGTACAGAACAGAACAAGATGTCCCTGCTACAGAGGTAGCAAATGCAACAAGCGCCGGCACTGGCAGCACTGTGAAAGAAGAGAGGAAAGATTATACAGACAAGGCTGACCCGATTAGAGAACATGACTGCATCTGGTGTATGGCTTGCGTCTCCGTATGTCCACCGCAGGCAGTCAAGGTCGATCAATCTAGTCTAGAGTTCCATGAGAAAGCTTCAGGTACATTTAATGAAGAACTTTCAAAAGGTAGTGCTCCTCCACCTCATGCGCATTGAAAAGAGCGCCTGTCTTATTTTTTTGGTCTATTTCGCATTAAACTTGTAGATAGTTGTATAAACCCATTAAATATGACAATAATGACGTGAAAGCGAATTTTGAAGTAATAACGCGATTAGCTCATTGTAGACAACCCTAGATGGTAGTAGTACTTGACTCATATATGGGGATCTTCATGCCAGAGGATATTGGAGGCCGGCTTTCCAAATTCATGTCTGGTGACAGCTCCTTTCCCTTTATAGAAAAGGATGAGATAATAGGTACTTTTTACTTATTCGGAAGGGAGAAAGGTGTGACAGGTTGTCAGGAGGCAGAAACTGTTGTAGACCTAGCGCGAAGAACAGTACAGAGATCGTCAGGTCATATAACAGTTCTTCGAAATATGGGAAACAAGCTTACTTCTGAGTTTATACGACAGGAATATACCAAAAGAGCCTTACAAATATCGGTTGAGGTTCAAAATGAACATTCATTCGATACATGCCAACTGGAGAAGCGTATAACAATGGATCCTACGATCTTGTCTGCATGTTTTGCGCAACACATCGCCTACTACAATCAAGACTATTTTTTTGAGTTACTTGGTCCTTTTGATGAAAATCAGATTCCCAGACCTTTGATGCGCAAGCTGAGTGGAAGGATGTTATTAGTGGCGTATAACACTGCAGACCCGCACGCATTACCGTTTCAGAATACACTTCAGCCATTCTTGGAATGGATCGGAAAAGCCAGTTAAACAATTTTTTAGCCGACCAACATATTTAACTTGAAATATAGCTTTAGCGAACAATATTATGTGCTGACTTGGCTGTGATGCAAAACATGTACTAGGATTCCTTTCCCTAGTCTTTTTTCGCTTCGTCTTTGGATTGTGACTGATGGCTAGATAGTGCGTTAAAACTGAAAAGATACGTCGCGCCCCAAATATTTATTGAATACTCTACTCCATAGTAAGGAATAGACAACCTTGGGTATGCGTGGTTTGGTCTATGTGTAGGCAAGGGATCATATTGATCTCGATCTATCAATTTTTCGATCTATCAATTTGTCCTCTAATATTTCACACATCTAATAAAGACATTTAAAAAAAGTATTCATCTAAGTTTCGATAAAGTTGCGGTTTTCTTATGCCGCTTGTATTCAAGCGCTCTTCCATTGAAAGGTCTTCAGGACCCGTGTCTGCAGCTCTTCTAACTCTCTTGAGCGTGCTGACGTCTTGAGTATCAGATAAATATACATTATATATCAAAGCATTTTCTTTTCCCTCGGAATTTCTAATAATTCTACCTATTCTCTGCACTATTTGGTTCATGTTAGATGTTGATGCTAATATTACAGCTACTCTAACCTCAGGTACGTCATACCCAATTTCCAATGTATGTACCGAAAGTAATGCAAAGAATTCTCTTCCCCATTCGGACAGTATCTTCAACCTTTCACCTGATTTTAATTTGGCAGAGATTATCTCTGAGTTTATTCCTTTACTATGCAGCATTTCTTGCAATCTTTGAATTGACTCTATTGTTTCGCTAAATATCATTATTCGTTCTGAAGGATGTTTTTTTGTTATAACCTCTGTCGCTGCTGCTAGCTTGTTCTGCGCACAACTCATGAGCTTTTTTCTGTCTTTTACGTTAGCAAACCATGCTCTTGCTAGGGCTGCTATATGTCCCCTCTTCGTTAGGAATGATGAAATCGATTTCGGATCTGACGTCTTAAGATAGGCCGAAATACTTCTAATTTTCCTAGAGTATTCATCATGCATCTTCTTCTCCTCATATGTAAGGTGAACCTTTACTGGAACAACAACTGGCTTTGCTAATCTTTTGTCTCTTACTGCTTCCTTTATCATATATTTTTTAACTGGTGGCATTAGTGATAGAACTGTCTCGTACCTAGGATCTTGTTCGTCTATAGTTGCAGTCAGGCCAAGTAGGTATATCTTTGGGTTGTCGCATTTTTTTATAGTATCAAAGATCGTACTGAGGCTGATCGCGGTGTTGCTTACCAAGTGCATCTCATCAAAGACAATCATATCGGCATTGCGGATGAGATGAGCATTATTTACTGCACTTTGATAGGTACTTATAGTGATCTCGCGCGGTTCTTTCCTCTCTCCAAAATATGCACCTACATGCTCTTTAGGAACACCATATTTCAAGAGCCTTTGAATATTTTGTTCAACCAGCACGATGCGCGGGACCAAAAAGAGGATGGTAAAGGAGCTCCCAGGAAGATCGATTGCTGCTCTTCTTGCACATTCAAATGCTATTTCTGTCTTTCCGGTTCCTGTGCTGTAAATGATGGACCCATTATATCCGTTCATGATCCACTGATCGACTGCATCAAGCTGATCCTTGGTAAGTCTGAATGGAAATCTTATCTTTGATATTGCCGCGCTTGGAATTCTCTCTTTAGACATCGGTGTTGGAATATTATGTGAAGCACTTCCAGTGTTTTCTGCCTTTTGATCTGCCATAGTATGCTGTATCTCAATATGATATTTACAATCAACTTCAAAAATGTTCTGCATCGATTCTGAGATAGCAAACGAAAGATGCAATAAAATCTTTTTCCATTAAAATGTCAGAAATCTGGCGCAACCCAAAGCTCTACTCTACATCATATAAGTGTGACATAAAGCGAGTATCTTTAACGCATCCTTCCTGCAGCTTGTTAAGCACGAATAACGAAACATTCTCTGATATCCTATATCTTCAAGGGAAGTTAAACATGACGTATAGCAAGTTAGATTTACTAAAATAAGCATAATGACTTGTACTGCTTCCTTGCGATATTACCCCCTGATCTATGGCGAGTTAGTCAGACAAATGCTCTTAGACATTAAAATAACCATGATATTTCTAAACAAGCAAAGCGATAAGCAGAAAGAAGGCATGATCTAATAGCCTCTTGAAACCTTACGGTAATTTACCTTCTGATTGTATTGTTTCCTTCTCATCACCTGCTGAATGCGAAGATAGCACCTACACATATTAGTTATTGCCTATCGTTAGCAATTGTAGCAATTACATGTACATGGATTGATTTCTAACGCAGTCTACCTATGGTCGAAAATGTCTGTGACCGATTCAATGTATGGCTGATGAACGTCCTTAAGATAATTTTAAACCCTATAAATTGTAGGTCGTGCTATATATTGAGGAACAATATGAGTCAAAACCTTAATCGAAACGAAAATCACAGCTCTGGAAATCAAGAACAGTCAGCGAGCCAGTGGTCTCAAATAATAGGACAAGTAATGGAAAAACTGATGGGTACCAATGTGTCGACTACAATAAGTTTTGACAACCTTGAGGTCGACGTGCCAAAAGCACAAGGACCTGGTGGCAGAGATCTAGGAGGAGCAAAATGGACAGTTAATGGAAAAATTATATGGACCTCAGAAGGCCACAAAACAACAGGATAGAACACAAGACGATCAACAGATAATCAATATTTCTGACGCCTTCTAATACCTAACAGAGCTGGGTGTGGCGCAGAATGCTAAATATTTCTCTTAACTATTTCTTTTTACGTTTTATTAGCACATATCTCTTACATTGTAAATTATTTGCACGACAAGATCGTGCTTTTAACTTTCAAGTATCTCTTTCCAGTTGAGAGTTAACCTCATACAAAACACATGGTCATTAAGATACAAGAGCAACCCTGCATGTCATGTCAAGCTGCAGTTTATTTATAAGATGTTATCGTATCTACACTGTTTAAATTCGAGATATTTTCAGAATGAATGCTTCCAATAAATACGGTTTACCTGTCCCGCGCAATGCTTTAGAACGGATAGACAGAACTTCATCTCCTGCTCACATTGGCAAGCTTAGAAATGCGATTGATTTCATAGTTCCTAAAAATACGTCAATACTTGCAGCCGCAGAAGGCTTAGTGACATTGGTCAAAGACGACTCCGACATCGGAGGTCCAGACCCTTCCTACTGGGTTTACAGCAATTTTATTGCAATTAGGCATTTGAACTCCGAGTTCACTAGGTATGATCATTTGGACTATCGTAGTTCAAACGTCCGCGTTGGACACTATGTGCATAAGGGCCAAGTCCTGGGTAAAGTGGGCCTGACTGGCTACACATACCTTCCTCACTTGCATTTCCAGGTATTTATAATTACAGGGCCGAATGTTTGGATTGATTATGAGACGTTGGAAATTGAGGAATTTGATTAAACTGCTCAACCCAGTTGAATATAATTAACGATCGTTTCCCATTTCCAGCTTATGGAATGAATCTATTTGATCGAGGATATGTATGAACTCAATGATCAGCCTGGCAGTCAATATCTCTTCCCATTGGATATGCGATAATTAACAGGCGACTTCTTTCAACAAGTTGGCAACACTTAGTATTTCAGGTGAGATAAAAAACATATTTTCATCTCCACGTAGTTTCAATAATCGCATTTCTTACTAGTATGAGTGGTATTCTAGCTTGTGAAGTTTTAGCTCCTTCAGATTGGCAACCAGCTTGTTGCACTTTTCACACTTCCATTGAGAGGCTCTTGCTTCCTCGTATGTATGATATGTTCCATCTTTACCCTCATATTTCCTTGTTTTAAAATTGTATATGAATGGATTATAACTCACCTTATACTTTAGCTTGGTAGCGTCCTTCATGTATATGTATTTGGAAAGAGCATATTAAAAACCACTACGTCAGTTCATTAAATAATATTATTTTATAAAATAGAGTATTGCTTTTTCTTATGATTCAATAATTGACTCTACTTCTTGAACATTACTATGTGGGTAATATTCAGAACTTTCATAAAAAGACAAAAAACTATACTGGTCGCACAAAGGCAAAACAAGTAAAGAGAGCAGCCGCTATTGTTGTCACAATGAACTATCATACGCATAGAGAAATACAGGAGCACAACTGTCCTGCGATTACATCCTCTTAAAATGAGTTAAACATTGACGACAAGCTTGTCAGCAATAAACTCACTTTAGCCTCCCCGTGATTTATAAATTCGAATAATATCGCAATTGTAAGCTAGCTATAGCAGAAATGCAATTAAATAGTTATTTATATGTTATAGAAATAGCTCTTACATGGAAGCAGCTCGGATAATACAACCAAACGAATCTTTACAAATCCAACAATTGGAAACACCAAAGCCAAAGGGCTCACAAGTTCTGGTTAAGGTAAATTCATCAGGAGTTTGTCATAGCGATATTCATTTGTGGCAAGGAGGTTACGAAGGTTCAGGTGGTCAATTTCTGAAGACTACAGACAGGGGAGTAAAGTATCCACTTACTCCGGGTCACGAAATAGCTGGGACTGTTGAAAGGATGGGAGAGGAAGCAGAAGGATTTAGTAAAAATCAAAAGGTTATCGTATTTCCTTGGATTGGTGAAGGGTTATGTCCTGCATGTAGGATAGGACAGGAAAATTTATGTGATAAACCCAGGTCCTTGGGGATCTATACAGATGGCGGATATGCTGAATATGTATTGGTTCCTAGCTCCAAGTATCTAGTCAAGTTAGACGAAGGTATGGATCTAGATACCAGCGCTACTTTATCGTGTTCTGCACTCACTGCGTATGGAGCAGTAAGAAATGCGATTCTAAATCCCTATGATAACCTTGTTGTCGTTGGAGCAGGAGGCTTAGGCTTGATGGCAATACAGCTAGCAAAGTCAATTACTGGCGCTAAAATAATTGCAATGGATTTAGATGATAATAAGCTAGATGTAGCAAAAAAGAACGGTGCCGATAATACTATAAATTCAAAGAAGGAAGACCCAATAAAAGCGATAATGGAACTAACTGATAAAATGGGTGCAGATGCAGTAATTGATTTTGTTAATGCATCGAAAACAGCAGAAACCGATATGCAGCTTCTAAGACGAAGAGGTAAATTAGTTCTTGTAGGTTTATTCGGCGGCGAACTAAAACTTAATCTAGTGTCGATGCCAACTAGAGCTTATAAGATAATTGGATCATACACCGGAAGTATTAGTGAAATGGTAGAGCTTGTATCGTTGGCGAAGAGAGGAGTGATCAAACCTGTCGTTTCGGAAAGATTTAGGCTTAATGAAGCTACAGAAGCACTGACAATGTTAAAGGAGGGTAAGATCATTGGCAGAGGGATAATTAATCCCTAAAAGGCAAGAGAATCAGTTGTCGACTTTTGAGAAACGCAAATATACGAACCAAGCAACTCACAACACGCATTTCATCCTGACCAGATTTGGCGGCTAAATATTTTTATACGTTCGCATGGATACTTATGTCTTAATGGTTAGGAATATAGGTTCTCAATATTAGGCTCAACGAGCCGCAGTATCCTTCTAAACATCGAGTATAATCAAATTTGAATTATGGTCAAACATGCGCCGTAGGTCTGAATCGAAGTATTGCGCCTATCCTTCCAAGACTGGCTAACTGAGCACCTTCCTCTGTCTTTGCTGATATCACCTCTATCTTGGCACCAGTCATTATCGCCAGTTCTTCCAAGTAGTCTACGATGTCGATTTCGGTGCTTTCTAGATCAATTGTATTGCATGCTGGACATGGTCTAGATATAATTTCTTGTCTTAGTTTTTGTAAATCATGTTTTTCAACGAATTTTTCTTGAAGATTTCCGCATCTTTTGCATTTTGCTTGAAAATGTAGATAATTAATATCGTCAGTCACAATGACCATTTCCGCTACACCATTTCTAAGCGATCCTATCACATCTGACAGACCGTAAATACCTAACCCTCTTCCTGAGTGGACTTCACTCATAAATCTTTTTATGATTCTTTTTTCTTCCATTAATCTGTATTCAGTCATTACACCCCTGTCATTGACTTTATCAATAATTTCTCGTACACCCTCGTCCCCCGAGTACGAGGTATCTAGTGTGGATATAACGTTATTTTGCAACCTGTAATCTAGGTACTCTTCTTTGAGAAAATTTTCTTTGGTTGGGCCAGGTCCGCCCACGATAATCCCTTTGACATTATACTGATCAATGAAGACCTTTTGCGAATGTTCTGCAATTCGATGGTAGTATTCGTTTAGCTCATTATCTCGAAGCCTTTCGAACCTTCTAGCTGATTGACCACCCTGCCTATGTTTTCCGGCTACACCTGAGGTAAGTGTGTCAATAACCTCCCATCTGTCGCCTGTTAGAATTCCTAGACCTGCTTCCTGCGTATCAATTGCCAAAATCCCCATTGCTTTATCGTCTTTCATCATATCTTTCAGATGATCGGTCCAAAAATGGTCATCGCAGCGGTAAAGATTTATCTGCACCGGCTTAGGAGGAGTGACTGAATAAAGCTCGATTTTCTCTGTCCCTATCCCCTTTCCCGACGGAATGGCTCCGCAGAAAACTATAACGCCATTATCAGGTGTCTCCTTAAAGAGCTTTAAGTGTTCAATTGTTCTGCTAAGAGCATCCTGCACATGAGTTCTGGTTAGATCGGATTTAATGTTCGAGGCTGTGCCAGCCTCATTGCGTAATTGAGATATAACATCAAATATTTGGCGACGGGGAGGAACATATACAGTGACTAGCTCTGTCCCATGACCTGTAATGCTTGATAGTTCATTCAACATTTTTGTCAACCTGTATCTTTTTACCGAGTCCCACTTGGTTTGGCTACTGTTTGTGTTCATCGCTTTGGATAGCAACAAGCTTTGGTCTGCACATAATATAAGGCTATCAACATCTAAGACCTGAAAGCTTCTCAAGACGTTTATCAATAATTATCGCTGAGCGATGATTGTAATGCACAGCAGAGAACAGTAATAGTTATCATGATGCACGTCCTAATCCTAGCTATAGAGAAAAGTTATCAAAATGCTTCCAAGACTCGAATACATTAAACAGGCCAGAATCAGATTAGGCATAACACAAAGGAAGCTAGCCGGACTAACAGGAATAAGTACGTCAATGATAAATCAAATAGAATCCGGTAGATGCAAACCTAGCTATGAGACAGCTAGGAAAATATTTGAAATCCTGAGTTCACTTGAGGGTAGGTCTTCGATGAAGGCAGGAAATATTTGTAGCATGAATCTTATTTCTGTCCAAAAGCACGAAGCACTTCACGCCGCTATAGACAAAATGAGAGGAAATTCCATAAGCCAGATTCCAGTGTTTGACGGCTCTCGTGTCGTGGGTATAATAAGTGAAGATGGACTAGCAAAAGGTATGGTAGAACAGGATGAAAAGAAGATTCGCGATACAATCATTTCTCTAGTAATGGAACCTCCCCCTCCTGTTGTTGATTTTTGTACTCCGGCCAAAGCGATAATACCATTGGTCAGGTTTGCCAGGTGTGTGCTGGTCAGTGAAAGAGGAAACGTAACTGGCATCATTACACTCAGTGATACGCTAAAAATGGTAGAATAAGTTTATTCCATGTGCAAACTCTCAAGACCGACACAGCAGTCAGCATGTAACAGACATGAAGAACAAATGCTTACTTCTGTA
Source organism: Thermoproteota archaeon (assembly GCA_046724555.1). Classification (GTDB taxonomy): domain Archaea; phylum Thermoproteota; class Nitrososphaeria; order Nitrososphaerales; family Nitrososphaeraceae; genus JAFAQB01. The sequence continues at coordinate 8,852 of JBKOWU010000256.1, forward strand.
TCGCTAGGTACGAGATTTTCACAGAGAACACATTTTTTTTCCATAGTCTTTGAACCTGCCATCTGTTTTACAGCTATGAATAATGGCTGTGAAGGTATTTGAACTTTCAGGACTGTCCTCATTTCCCTAGGCTGCAAATTCCTGCAGATCGCAAAATCTGATTCCAATTTAAGCATGGATTACCCAGTAAAACGTTCAGATGAACCAATCTACCCGATACTCGATTGTGTAAGGCGTTTATTTAGCCGTCTCTAGTTAACTTCGGAAGGTTTATGCGACGACGTTGATCATCACTGATGATAATCATCAATGCTAATCGTGTCGTTTGTCTATTTATTTTAAGTAATATCGACATGTTTCCTAAAATTTCTTGTAAATCTGAATTTATATGCGAGTAATATACGATTTCGGATGTTAGCCTGGATGTCATCTTTATATGCTATGTAATAATCATATTTATTGAGAATAACCATGGCACAAATGCCAGCACTTATACCAAAGGAAGTAGAAATTCAAAGACTAAAGAAGATCTACATCATGGTCATAATGCTAGGTTCAATTGCTGCATCAGTAGAAGTGGATAATTTTGTAGA
>JBKOWU010000218.1:0-5168 GCA_046724555.1 Thermoproteota archaeon
TTTCATAGTGTAAAATTCACTTGTAGTCAAATTGGCAATCTTGTTGTGTTTGATATCGATTTCAATCTCATCTCTGTCTGAAATTTTATCCACAGTTGATTCAGTAATCTCTATTGGAAGCAAATACCCTCCATCTATGGCGTTTCTGTAAAAGATCCTTGCAAATGATGGAGCTAAAACTGCTTTAACACCAGCATGTGACAAGGCAATCGGTGCATGTTCTCGGCTTGATCCACATCCAAAATTACTTCCTGTAACTAAAAAATCACCTTTTCTGACCTTATCTGGGAATGTCGGATCGAGTCCCTCCAGCGCGTGTTTTGCTAATTCTTTGTGATCATGAATTTTAAGATAAGGCCCAGGAATTATAACGTCAGTATCGATATTTGCCACATTATATTTATGAACTATACCTTTCATCATACTTACAACCATATCATTTTCTTATTATTCATTCTTATTCTTCTTCGTTTCAGTTATTATACTGTTATCTTTAGGTTATTAAATTCAATTCGTCAGATCTCTTGGATCTGTAATTTTTCCGGTCACAGCCGATGCCGCAACTACAATGGGCGATGCTAAGTATGTTTTCGATTCAATGTTTCCCATTCTGCCTGGGAAGTTCCTGTTAGTGGTGCTAACACATATTTCATTTTTGCCTAGAACGCCCATATGAGCTCCACAACATGCACCGCAGGTAGGTGGTCCAACTACTGCACCAGCCTCTAGGAATATGCTTACCAGACCTTCTCTTATAGCCTGAATATATATTGATTGAGCAGCTGGTAAAACTTCTGTCCTAGTCTTTACTTTTTTGCCTTTTAATAATTTAGCAGCTGAACGTAGATCGTGAAGTTTTGCCCCTGTACACGAACCAATATAAGCTTTGTCTATTTCGACTCCTTGCATCTCTCTTACAGCTGCAATATTTCCTGGAGAGAAAGGTCTTGCTACAATCGGTTCTAATTTGTCAATTTCATAAGTATGTGATTCAGAAAACTCAGCGTCAACATCACCTAACACGTGGGAATATTCCGCATTGGTTCTGTTGCAAAGATATTCATCAGTTATAGCATCCGGTTGAATAATTCCATTCTTGGCTCCAGCCTCAGTAGTCATATTGGTAAGTGTTAAACGATCATCCATTTCCATTTGTTTTATTGTATCTCCAGAAAACTGCATAGACTTGTAGTTTGCACCATCTGTTCCTATGTCACCTATAATTTTCAATATAATGTCTTTAGCCATTATATAATCCGGTTTTTTTCCAATTAAATTAAACATTATCGTCTCAGGTACTCTAAACCAAATTTTGCCATGCATAAGGGTATATGCGATATCTGTGTGACCAAGTCCGGCAGCAAATGCGCCCATCGCTCCTGTAGTATTCGTATGGGAATCGCCGCCTACGTACACCTCCCCTGGAAGTACTAGTGCTTCTTCATGTGATAATGTATGGCAGATGCCATATTGGCCCAAGCCATACTTGAAATGTCTTTTTACGCCATATTTCATTGTCCAGTTAGATAATGCGATTATATTATCTGCCGATACTTTATCTGCAGCCGGAACAAAATGGTCTTCTGTTACCCAGACTTTGTCTGGATTCCATATACGCTCCAATTTTTTGCCTTTTTTTTCCCACTCGCTAAATACCTTGATAACTCCTGGTCCAGAAACATCATGCATCATTACTTTATCTATTCTTGCAAACACGGCTTCTCCTGGCGCAACGCTAGATTTATCAGATGCCCGAGCAAGTATTTTCTCCGTAATTGTCATTCCCAAATTGAACTCACCATTATCTACAACATCTATATCCTCTCCCTGTTGTATGACGGATAAAACTTTTTGCATTACTAGAAATTCACAAATATATATGACTATGATATTCCGATTATGTATAATTTAGTCACATGCAAATTCTACCAATATCTATTAATGTAAAAAAGGGGAAATTTGATCTTTTTCAAAGTTTAATTCAATCTGCTTTTAAATTCCATAAAAACGATATTGTTGTATTATCTAGTAAATTCGTTTCTATGAGTGAGGGTTCAGTTCTGAATCTCAATAAAATAAAGATTAGTAAAAGGGCACGAGATCTTGCCATTAAATATCACATGAATTCAAAACTAGCAGAGCTAGTAATACGAGAGTCTGATTATATTTACAAAGGAGTTCCGGGTTTCTTGCTTACAATCAAAAATGGAATGATGGCTCCTAATGCAGGTATTGATAGATCAAACGTGCCTTTAGGATATGCAGTACTCTATCCACATGCACCATTTAAATCTGCAGAGAATTTGAGAGTTAAGTTCATTGTTAATATGGGTATAAAAGTCGGCATTATTATTGCTGATAGCCGTTTAATGCCTACAAGAGTTGGCACTATCGGTATAGCAATAGCTAATGCAGGATTTGAGCCTGTTGAAGATAAAAGAGGAAAAAAGGATCTGTTTGGAAATATTCTAAAGGTTACATTTATTGCAGTAGCAGATAGCTTGGCATCTATGGCTGTGGCAGTCATGGGCGAAAGCGATGAATCAACACCGGCTGCTGTTATACGAGGTTCGAAAGTAACTGCTACGAATAGAAAGCTCAGTTGGCACGATTTGGCAGTAGAACCTGCACAGGATATTTATACTAGAGGATTGCAAATCTAAAAAATATTTTTTCTATTGAATAGATTTTCATGACACAGCATTTTAATATTCCATGTTATGAAGAATTACTGCTATAATAGATGTCTGAATTCCTTACAACCTATCCTAGACGTATAAATGTGTTAAAAGGTCTACAAGATTTTATCCGTCGTGAAGAAATCGAACTTGACCATTTAAGCTTAATGGTTAAAATCAAGAAAGACGAAATAATCAATACACTGGTTTCAGAAGGTTTCAGACGAGTTAAATTTGAGAACAAGAAACGTACTCAGATAGGCAGTGGATTTACAAAGAGACTAAGCAAGCCTTGGGAGATGCACGTTAGGTTATTGGATATGCAACAAGGTTTAATTGCAATCCAGGCTGAAGTAGAGATATCTCGAAAATATATTCAACATATTCGTTCAGTAAGAGCTCCAGTTATATATGAAATAGAATCTATTTTGAAAAAACACAGTATAGAATATCGAATATGGAACGCAAAAGTCAGAGATTACATCACTAACATTATTGACAACCATCAGATTAAACTTAACGCTCCAAAATTACCTGCTATACCTTGGAAACCGATGATCTGTGTCATAATAACCATAGCGTCAATGCATGCATTAAAATTTATGGGAATAAATTTGTAGATTCTGATAAATATAGAATATAACAGAATTTACAATAGTTTCTTAGAAATAGTCAAAAAATATTCTAAATTATAATTTCTTCTAAATACTATCGTGTAATATATGGAAAAAAATGTTTTAGTCACTAAATATTTGTATTTCAGCTACCTAATAAACCAGTATTTGTGTTAATTACATGGGGTTCGTCATTTGAGAGGCATGCTTGAAGAAATGAATGCGCTACAAGTAAGGAAAAATTTAAGTAAAAATACAATTGCGATTTTGGTCTTTGGCGCATGTGAAAACCATGGCGACCACATGCCGTTTGGTTCAGATGTAATCGTGCCCATGGAATTGGCAAAAAGAGTTGCTAGAAAGTCAAGAAATAAGAATATATTGATATTGCCTGCCTTTGCCTATGGAGTTAGTTTACATCATATTGATTTTCAGATGACCATAAGTTTAGACCCAAAAACAATGATCAGTGTTATTGAGAATCTTCTTGCAAGCTTGGTCAAGAATAATGTAAACAAGATCCTTATTATAAACGGTCATGATGGAAATATCGCTCCTATAGAAGCAGCTGCTAGAGCAATAAAGAATCAATATCCACAGATGGTAATTGCTTGTCTGGAAGCGTGGTGGGTGCTGATTGGTGAAATTACAAGAAATCTTTTTGATATATGGAATGGACTAGGGCATGGTGGAGAAGCAGAGACTTCAGCAATGCTTGCAATACGACCTGATTTAGTGGACATGGGTCATGCTCCAAAGAAGATAATTCCAAAGCTACCACATAACATTAGGATATATTGGAAATTCCATGAACTAACAACAACGGGAGCAACAGGCGCACCAAGAAAGGCGACTATTAAGAAAGGACAGAAGGCCTTAACAGTACTTGAAGATATTCTAGTTTCATTTGTAAACGATATGGATTTACATAAATGGAAATATGGATAGATTGTTAATTGAGTACTCAGCAGCTCTTTATATCATATTATTAAATATCTAGACTAACTAGATCTTCATAAGAAATGAATCGTGCAGATCATTTATAATGATACCTATAATATTAGAAAACAATTTTATTGATTGACTTGTAATCCACAACTGACAGAAAATGCGAAATGCCTCTTCTCCTGTTGCAATAGTGCAGATGAGGTCATCAGAAGATAAACGTGAAAATCTGAAATTGTCATTAGATTTTGTAAAGGAAGCTGCAAGAAAGAAGGCAAGTTTGATATGCTTTCCTGAATTTCAAATGGCATTCTCGCCTAGAAACCAATCCGTAAAGAAGCTTACAAAAATAGCTGAGACAATAGATCAGAGTAATTTTATCCTCACATTAGGTGAATCTGCTCGACGAAACAGAATCAATATTATAGCAACAATTTACGAGAAAAATACAAAAAATAATAGTAGTAGTAGATCTAGTATCAATCAATTTGACAATCGTGTATATGATACTGCGGTAATTATTAACAGTAACGGTGCAATATGCTCTGTTTATCGGAAATTGCATATGTATGATGCACTCGGCTTCAGAGAATCTGCTAAGATGATAGCAGGCAATGCTATTGAAAAGCCTGTTAAAACATCTGCTGGGAATCTGGGGCTGATGATCTGTTACGATGTACGTTTTCCTGAAGTATCTAGAATTTTGGCAATCAATGGTGCTGACATCTTAGCTGTACCCTCTGCATGGGTACATGGAATTATGAAGGAAGAACACTGGCAAACAATACTTAAAGCAAGAGCGATTGAAAATGGATCATATGTAGCAGCTCCAGATCAAGTTGGTCATATTTTTTCTGGCAGAAGTATGGTTGTTGATCCATTTGGCATAGTCATACTGGATATGGGGAATAGGGAAGGGATGGAAGTTATC
>JBKOWU010000108.1:0-38884 GCA_046724555.1 Thermoproteota archaeon
TTAAGCAATCATATAACATCCGTTTGCAGTATAAAGTGTGTTGTTCTTAAATTCTACAAATTATCATTAATTTGACCTTTTAGGCGTAAGCAATACTCCAAGTGTGGTCTTAATTGGGCACTTGATGAACATTGCTTGAGGCATGATGGCACGGTCATAACTGTTGGCTAATTCTTCTTCGCGTTCTTCTTGTTTGCCGGTGATGTATTCTTGCAACTATACTTTTGATCTCTTGCATGTTTATTAACTATACTTTGAATACTGTTAGGCATGAGTAAATCTACGACAGAGATCGCAAACATAAGGATGAAGTGGCTGCAAATATGAGAAATGATGAGAGAACGGGTCAACTTTGGCAACGCTCCATCGAGCTTGTGAGTTCCGGCCCAGGGTTAATCATGGGAGAGTTCAGTCGCATTAGACTATATATGAGGAATGATAACATAAATGTCAACAATAGTTCATTTTGAAATACCTGCAGACGATGTTGAAAGGGCTAAGAAATTCTATAATAATCTGTTTGGATGGAGTATTGAAAAATTACATAGTTCAACAGGTGATAGCCAGCTGACATCAGTAGCAACAGGTCAACCAATTGAATATTGGAGAATCACCACAACAAATGATAAAGAAAATCAAGGCGTAGGTGGTGGAATTATGAAAAGACAAATGCCGGAGCATCACATAACTAATTACATCGGTGTAGATTCAGTCGATGAATACTCCTCTAAAGTAGACAAGCTAGGAGGTAGGGTATTTGTTGCTAAGCATGCAGTACCAGGAATGGGTTATTTTGCACTCTGTTCTGATACAGAAAACAATGTATTTGCTATATGGGAGTCTGATGAGAATGCAAAGTGACCGTCTGAATTGACATTCCAATAATATGTAGTACAGATAAACCTCGCGTTGCGTCTCGACTGTATCACCAAGTGTCATCGTCATCGTTTGAAGTATTACCTGTTTCATATATTCCAAGAACGCTGTAGTAGCGAGCCCCTGGATTCGAAGTAGTCTAGGTTTTTAGTACTAGATGGGGCTTTTATAATACTATACATTCCACATTTGTTACCAATAAGTAGTAAAGCCATAGAAACTTTATCTATAAAACAATAAATAGAATATTTTATACGCAAGGCTGAAGCAGATACAAGGCATTAACGCTGATTAATTAATCTCAGATACTACTTTTTTAGAGGTACTACAAACTGCATGACTAAAAGAATATTGGTGATGGTATTCGAGGAATTTGTTCAAATACCTTAATCGTTTGTGAAGCGTGGCCTGCTTTAATTTTACAGAATTCTATTATAGCACCGACAAGCAAATCACAATGCCAATTCCTTTCATCGACGATCACCGGCGTATATATACATATAAAGCAAACCATTTTAAAGTATACAATTCTCAAATGCCAATAAAAATCATGATAGTGTCATAACTATAGGATTAGATTGATGTCTCCAAATTCGTGCCACAAGTATTTTAGTCGAATGGCCTCCTCATATGCTAGATGTATTTGTTTAGGTGGAAGGAATGCAGTAAGCAAATCTAAATGACTAGCTTCTGGTTCATGCAAGCCTGTTAACAAGCCATCTACAGCCTTTAGTCTGTGATTACTATCTATATGTAGGCGCGAATAACCGTGTCCTGCTTTCACATTTCCTTTACTACTATTTATTGCCGCCACTGTCTCTAATGCTCTCACTACTGTTGTCCCAACAGCAATTATCCTTCCACTCTGATCATGTGTTTTATTTATTTGTTCAGCCGTTTTTGAGCTAACGAAATATTCCTCTTCAGATGTTATATGCCTTTGATCCAAATCAGCATCCATATATGACGATAAACTTGTATGAAGCGTGATGTATCCAATGTTAATCCCCTTTGCTTTCAGCTCAAAGAGTATTTTCCATGTAAAGGGGCGTCCTGCAGAGGGCATCTCTGCTGAGCCTGGATTTGCAGCATACACTGTCTGATAATAATCTAAATCCCACGGTTTGGAAACATACTCATAGCGTATGGGTTGTCCAATGCGATAGAGTGATTCGAATAATTTGCTTCCAGATTTTGAAAATCCAATCTTCCAGAGTTTTTGAATACGCTCATCCTGATTATATACATTGGCAACTAAACCTTGACCAAATTCAATTTGCATCCCTTCAAAAATCCCACAGGAAAAGGGGTCGTTGACTTGCTGACAACGTAAAAGTGCTAACCATAAATCATCTCCAAGATGTTCGGCTAGGCGAACTTCAACTAAATGTCCTGCGGGCTTGCTATAACCCACGAGAGAAGCAGGAATTGTTCGGCTCGTGTTAAAGACCATCAAATCCCCGGGTAATAGAAACTTATCTATTTCATAGAAGTGTGTATGATCAATTCGATATTCACTACGATCTATAACCATTAGCCGGACTGCATCACGTGCTATCCCACGTCGTTCTGGTGGTTCCTTTGCAACAAGCTCTGTAGGTAATGTGAAAGAAAAAGGAGAATTAGAAATAACAGCTGTTAACAAATTTTGGTACACTCCTTATGCTAGCACATCTTGTTCATCATGATTTTTGCTATCGTCATTATAGGCACGATCCTGAGCTTTGAATCTCTTTCCATAAACATTCTTTGATTCGTCAGACGCTAAATAGACAAACACTTCAGTAACATCTGAAGGATCAGCCCATAATCTTGGATCCTCATCTGGTTCTGCAGCTCTGTGCATTGCTGTATTCATATTACCCGGATCCACATAATTAACACGTACTCCACTTGTTCGCAATTCAGCAGCCCATGTTTGTGACATTCCTTCAATACCAAACTTGGATATTCCATATGCTCCCCAACCAGGATAACCAGTTGCGCCTGCATCACTTGTCACGTTTATGATAGAGCCGCCATTTTCAATCATAGCTGGTAGTAGTTTCTTTATTAAAAGAAACGGGGCAATAAGATTGGTATTAATTACATGTTTGAAATCTTCAACCGGGTAGTCTAAAAGATAAGGCATAGGAGATGGGCCTATCGTAGAAGCATTGTTCACAAGTATATCAAGTCGGCCATCAAACTCATGTAATGTTGTTGCTACTACACGTTCAATATCTTCTTGATTGCTTAAGTCAGCTACAGCAGTGATGACTTTTATTTTAGGATCAATTTCAACTAGTCTATCACGAACTTCATCAAGGAACTCCGATCTTCTTGCTACAATACATATGGCAGCAGCTCTTTCTTTTGCAAAGTTGATAGCTAACTGTCGTCCCAATCCTTGGGAGCCGCCAGTTATCAATGCATGTTTTCCAACTAGCCTATTCATATGCTGTTAATAGATTAATATAATTTATATATAGATAGGTTTACAAATTATATAAATGCCATTTTACAAATAATCGTAGCCTTCCTTTCTTTCTTTGATTAGGAACTTGCATATTAGATCCCCTTTTGCAGCTCTATGTGTTGTTTCAATCTTTGCATCAAGCAGTTTTTCAAATAATTCTGTTTCAACAGAGCATGCTTCCCAATGTTCTTCGGCTATGTGTATAATTGGGCAATTATATTCTAGGAGGATATGCTTCCCTCCTCTTTCCCCTTGTTCTCCTCTTCCTAGACCACTGCCAGTACTACCCCTTCTTGAAGGGATCTTCTTTGATTCGGCCATGTATCCCTCTTCATCTCTAATTTTTGCCAATTCCTTCACGCGTTTATCAAAATCTAGATCCCTAAGACGTTCGTAATATTGATCGAAAAGTTCAGTTTGACGGTCACGCAGAACTTTTTCAATAGCTCCGTTGCCCATATTTTTTTCAATAAAATTAAGAGCATGGGTCGCAATTGCACTATAAGATTTTGGGAACACAGTTTTGCTTTGGCTCGTTAACTGATAGACCATTCTTGGCCTACCAACACGTCCTCTAGTTTCCATGCTTTCTACTAGACCTCTTTTTTGTAAAATGGCAAGGTGCTTATGAATTGCCATTCTAGACACCTTCATGACGTTTGCTAATTCCTCAAGCCCTGCTTGTTGCATAACCTTGAGATAGTAAAGCAGTTTCTTCTTTGGTTCACTAAACCCGTCAGTAATATTCGTTTCAATGCTTTTTGTAGTAGTGTAGGGTTGATTCAATTAATACAAAGTATATTTGATGTCTACTCATTATAAACAATTTGGTTCACAATATCCTGGTTGGTCTATAGCATTCCTGATATATCAGCTTTAATAAACTTTGTAAACCTTCAGGTTTATAATGTAGATTCATGAATGTTATCAATGACTACAATTATAGACAGCATTAAATATGAAATATTAAGTTGGCCTGACGTTACTATTGAGCGACATAGATTTGGAGGCATAGAGTTTCGTCTAAATAAAAGGGAAATGGGGCACATACATGGTGAAACCGTAGCTGACTTGCCATTTCCGATGAAAACTAGAAATAATCTTGTAAGTTCTGGTCGAGTATCACCACATCATGTGCTACCACAGTCAGGATGGGTTAGCTACTGGATTAATAAAGATAAACAACAAGAACACGAAGTATCAGCAGTGGTCGAGTTATTTAAGATGAGATACGAACAGCTGAAACCTAGCTCGCAAACTAAATAATAGGACCGTATCACTCTGTAATTGATTTTTTGACATTATCACAAACAAACTGTATCAGAAAAGAGGTGGATATATTGCTATCAATCCAGACAGCCTTGATAATCCAATAACTACACTTATCAGTGGTGTAGATATTAATGGGACGCTCCTCTAGGAGAGAACTGATAAGTCCATAAAGGATGATGTTGTAAAACATCCATTGTCAACAACAACAACTAGTAGTGACAAGAAAAAATTAAAGACGATCAATCCATCCACAGAAGAGATTCTTAACGAGTATGAACTAATTAGTAAAGAACAATTAAATGATACAGTACAGAAATCGAAAAAAACATTCCTAGAATGGAAAGAAGATATTGATAAGCGTGCAGATTTCCTCTATGCGTTTGCTAAAGAACTTAGAAAAAATAAAGAAAATCTGGCCAAAACTGCTACACAGGAGATGGGCAAGGTAATCAAAGAATCCAGATCAGAGGTAGAGAAATGCGCATGGACTGCAGAGTATTTTGCGGATCATGGAAAGATATTTGTCAACGATGAAGTTGTTAACACAGATGCTAGAAAAAGCATCATAACCTTTCAACCACTTGGCGTAATTGGAAGTATAATGCCATGGAATTTCCCTTACTGGCAGGGACTGAGATTTGCTGCTCCTTCATTGATGGTTGGTAACACTATAGTACTGAAACCTGCAAGTGCTACAATGCAATGTGGGATAGAAATCGAAAAAACCTTTGATAAAGCTGGGGTGCCACATGGAGTTTTCCAAACAGTTGTTGGAGATTCAAGCATTGCAGAGAGTCTTATAGATTCAGATGGGGTTAATGCAGTAACCTTTACTGGGAGCGTTCCAGTAGGTGCCAAAGTCGCACAGAGGGCTACTTCGCAAATAAAAAAAACAGTTTTGGAATTAGGTGGAAGTGACCCTTTCATAGTATGTGAAGATGCTGATATTGAAAAGACATCTACAGGAGCTGTCAAAGGTAGATTTATTAATTGTGGGCAGAGCTGCATAGCATCCAAGCGGTTTATCGTTGCAAAAAAAGTGGCAAACGAATTTATCGAAAAATTTGTACAAAAAACTGAAAGACTAAAAGTAGGAGATCCTCTATCAGACGATACAGAGATTGGACCGGTCGTCAACATCAAGAGCCTTGAGAACATGGAAGGTATAGTAAATAGAACCATGAAGGAAGGAGCCGAACTTCTTACAGGAGGAGAAAGAATGAAAGACAAAGGCTACTTCTATAGTCCAACTATCTTTAGAAATGTGTCACCTCATATGGAAATAGCTCAGGAAGAAGTATTTGGTCCTGTTGCTCCAATAATTACTGTTGAAGATGAAAAAGAAGCAATTAGAATTGCAAATGATTCAAAATTTGGTCTTGGCGCAAGTATATGGACTCAGGATTTAGACAAGGCAGAAGCATTATCGTCGATCGTCCAATCAGGCATAGTAACTGTGAATAATGTCGTAGTTTCAGATCCGCGGGTTCCATTTGGAGGCGTAAAGAATAGCGGATTTGGTAGAGAGTTATCTAGGTTTGGAATGCTAGAATTTGTAAATATAAAGTCTGTAAGGTTCTATGATCAATTAATTTACGAACATCATGTGGAGTAATGAACATTTCTTAAATAAGTAAAGGTGATAGATACTATCTACATTGTTGTGATTTTGCATAATTTCTTTCGCTTGTCCCATATCCCAAATGTGTATTGTCACAGGGCGTAAGATAGACTTAACAATTGCCTTACTTCGGTTATTAAGGTGGCTCTTCGGTATGCCCAAAACAACAGCAGCTTTTCAAATACTACAGCATCATTAGCTTAATCCTGAAGCCCAACCGTTTCAGTACAAAAACGTGCAAGAAGAAGGCTTGTCTCTCATTGCAGAGATTGTAATGCGATAAAAGACAGCAAAACAATCATGGTAAATCAGTGGTGACGCATGACAACAACTGCTTCCAGCATTCTCTGATAAGGCGTTGCAGTAGTCTAGTAATCTCATATAGACTAGGCAGGAAGTTGCAAGCAGGCCTACTAACTACAATAAACTAGTAATCTCATATATGCTGAACACTGCTGCCACTATAACTCTAAGTGGCTTAGATCCTAAAAACGATCCATTAAGGTTTTCTATAGTAGCCAGTCCAACACATGGAACACTAGGCGGACCAATAGACTAGAGTACCGGCAATGAAGTATATGACCACCTGCAGGCTTTTCAGGTACTGACTTTGTATCTCAATGCGGTAATAGCTCCAGCAATGAAAAATGCCATCTCCAGCTGTCTAAATCTCAAGATATGAAAATTGCCTATTGCATAAAGCATGAGTACAGTCAGTACGATTAATCCAATACCAATCGATTTGGTATTATTTTTAAAAAGGAACATAGATATGATAGTATACACATTAACGAGTAACACTGATATTGAAAGCTGACGAGCAGCAAAAAATAGATCATAAATGACAAATAAAGACCCTATTATAGTAAGTATTTGATAGCTTCTCATTACATTTCTTCTTTTGATTCTAAGGTGGGGATATTATTATGTTTGATAAGCATGAATGTAGCTTGTACTTAGGAGATGTATTCCATGCTCCTTTACTTTGAGTATTCTCCACTCTATATAATGATTATGTGGCTATAATGCGATAATTGGATTCTTAGTACAGAAAATTATGGACTGAGGTGGTAATCGCCAAATAATATCTTATCCATTTACACATATGAGCATAGAAAGCCTGGCAGGGATGTTTTCACAGAGAAGTGGAGCTGATCAATCCATGGGCCATTCTGTAATCAGTACGATAATTGAGTTCTTGGTACATAAACTGATTGGGGAGGTAGTGGAGGTATAGGAAGTGTGTTATCAGTGCAAGATGCTACTTAGTTTTCCCTCTCCTCGAATTAATCTTCGATAATGCATATTGAATAAGATATTTTTGATCCTCAACGCCTTTGTTTTTCCAATAATATTTGCCAACGATGTATGATATGCCATACCAAATAGCGCTATTTACCACAATAGTAAAAGGAAACCCATAGTAGTACGTCATAATTGTACCAGTTATAGTACCGCCTATGAGAAATGGTATTTGGCGTCTTAATATTGATTTTAGAATTATATCCATGTTAGATCGCTCTATTTCTCTCTTGCTATTCTTAATGCTTGATGAGTTATTAACATTCTATCCTCATCAGTTATAGAACATCCGCCGCAACTGCTACCAACAACACAGATGCAGAATTATACACTCAGTCCAACTTATTCAGGGATGGGCTCTGATAAGCCGATATATCTTGGTTATCATGGTAATAATACTTCTACACGGAAGGGCTAAATTTTGTCCAGTTACATGACTGAACATCTAGCATGGTTACATGACTGAACTTTCAAGATAACTCTCTCAGTTTTATATCTGCCAGGTATAGAAGTGGATTCGCCTTAGGTCTAAATCCATTCCCATAGGTGCATTACTTCATTATTTTGCTCAGTGTATCTAGATTTGTGTACAGAAGAATTTTATTTCCTGTGGGAACGAAAAAACCAGCTTTCCTATGATCGGTACTTTATTTTAAAGATCGTTACATAGGTTACCATTTTCTGCGATCACCTTCTAATAATCCTAAACCAGTATGAACACCATCTATGTGTTTTGATAGTTCGATCCTATCTTTGAATTTTGACTCACAATATGGACATGACACTTGCCCGTGTTGATCTTCCATCGTCATAATTATCTAAATATATTAACTCAAGATGAATATTAGTATGTTAGGGTTTGGTCAAGGCACGGAGTTGAGCTAACAGAAACAGAGACTTTTTTTTAGAAATGTTCCTTTGTACTGGATCAAATCAGTGACGGTTTTAAATAGGTGAAAAATCCGGAGTGATAGCGGTACTCCAAGTATAAATAGCATCTTGTGTTTTTCTATCGTAAACTGATATATCAGTGGTTGTACCCTTCTTACCGTGCAATTTGATGATCGCCAACTATAACAAAATTTATGCTCTTCAGTACAACCTTCTGTTGTATATAGTGCAGCCATCCTTCTGGAGAAATCAGATGACTCACTTCAACCAAGGTACAAGCGGGACGAATTTCCCTAAAAAATGATATCCAAGGATAGTTGAGGCAAATTATCATAAGACGGATCCCCGACTTCGCTTGGTCAGTACCTCATGATTTCGAGACGATGTGTATCTACATAATTTTTGAATAGAATGTTGCCCCGAATTTCTTACATTTTGCCAACCACCACCCCTAGCCCAAAGTGGTTTGGCAAGACTTTAAAATGTATTAAAAAGAGGACAAGGCTGGAGCTCAATAGGAACCACTAGAAGCCAAATACAACACTAATGAAACAAGACTAGTTGCTTAAAAATCCAAATAATGATTGATACTAAAATGATAGCCAATACTAAGAAAAATACCCTTTTAACATCATTTCAGGATTCGTTATGAAAGTAGAAGATAATTACCTGCTCTCTTCACCCACTGATGAAAGTTCTTCCCCATGTTATGAAACAAGAAGCCTGAAGTTTGTTTTTAGTTCTTATATCTAAATGCGGTAATAGCTCCAACTATAAATAACACAATTTCCGGATGTCTTAATCTCAATAGGCCAAAATAACCTATTGAATACAGCATGATAACGCTCAGTACTATTAATCCAATGCCAATAGATTTAGTATTGTTTCTAAAAATAAACATGGATATGACAGCAAAGACATTAACAAATAAGATTGATACTGATATCCGACGAGCTACAAAAATTAGATCGTAAATAACAAGCAAAGCCCCTATTATTGTTAGTATTTGATAGCTTCTCAATTTGTATACTTTTTTATTTACACACGAACATGCATAATCTGTTATCTACCATATGTATAATGTAAGTATTCTAAATTGGCATCTATATAATAATAGCAATATGTTATGATGTCAAAAAATAGAAGATTGTAGTTAGTTGTTTATTGTACTATGTGTATTTTGTTTCCAGGGATTAAGTTATGAATTATCTTGTAGGTACAGAAGATCCCATTGGGCCCATATGTTGTGGTCCCATCATCATACTGTCTCGATCACCAAATCCTCTCCCTGCACCAAAAAATGGTCCCATTTTGCCTTTTCCAAACGTGCCCTGATGACCAAAACCAAAATCACCAAATCTTAATGATGGTGGTGTCTGCTTGTAGAGAACTTTTCCATTTCCGGCATCCACTATAACAGCAGCAGTTGTGTTGTTGCTATTATTTTTCACATGTACATCATATACTAAGTAGCCATTTAACGGACGAATAAATGCTAACGTAGCTGAAGCGTTCGAACCTACTGCTTTTTGAGCTATTGTTATAGCATCACTCAGATTGGTCTTGACCTTTGAAGATATAGCTTCACTTATTGTGGAACGAAGAGGTATTGATCCTGTGATATTGGCGAGAGGAGAAGTGTTAGATCTTTCATTTGTTGCTGTTGTTGCAGCGGAAGTAGCATTTTTGGATGCTGTACTATTAGTAGTTGTCTGTGCTAATACTTGAGCACTGACTGTTGCTGTCAAAAGTACCACTGCAGCAATAGCTATTGCTCCAATTATTAGAACATTCTTGTTTTGTCTGTTTAAATTTGTCATGGTTGTTTTATCGCTTGTAATGAGTATTGTATACCATATAAAGGTAATGCCATTTATGTCATCATGTAAGTATATTTATGTCCCTGAAGAGAGTATCAATTGTATAAAATAAGATGTCATTATCAGCCAGACTTACTGCAATGGAATGCCGTATATATCCACGCCTGTAATTCCATTCCAATTCCAATTCCCTATGACGCCCATTTGACGGCTATATTAGCATGCCCGCACCGATAGATGAGATAATTAAAAGACGAGTAATACAGCAATGGATTAGCGGGGAGTCCCGTATATGCATAGTTGAAATGGCATCAGACAGAAAATACTCAGTAGAGAATTTCCTATATTCGGTGTCAGTGGAACACTAGATATAGCACCCACAATTCTATTGTCAGTAACTTGAACAACATAGTGGTCAATGATACTCAAGTCTCCTACTGATTGTGTTAGACTATTACTTGTGCTGTATGTTATATTATACTATTTTTTTCTATCATCCTCGATAATACCTCTAAACCTTTGTCTTTTACCGAATATGTTTGTCTTTGTCCATTATACGAAATTAGATCATAGTCAATTAAATAATACAAATATTTCTTTAATATTATATGTGAGGATGATACCATCAATCGCATTAAATCATCAAATGTAGCCTCTACAGCACATAATAATAAAATATACTCCACAATATCTTCTCCAGTCCATTGCAAAAGATTTAGGCTTCCTTTGTCGTTTACAGCCATTGTTGCTTGATTTTGAATCGTATGATATTAAAGAGTTATACATTATGTGACATAGTTAGGCACTATAATTAAGGAACTCTGCTAAAGATTATGCATGATAACGCTACAGAGAGGATATGATCTGTATTGAATAGGGCCGTATCCTTTAGTGAGCTTCCTCTCTGCATATGTAGATATGTAATCGCTTCTCTCATAACGACGAATTAGAAGTACAAAAGCTACCATTATCGCATATTAGTCCAGTCTTCTTCTTCCTTCATGGTAACTGACCTATTTTGTAGATATTATAATTTTCAGTCTTCTCTATTTTACCAGTTTTCTGCGCATGATATGTCCTTTTATTTCAGACAAGTTTTTGTTCGATAGTTCATATCCAAGCAGTCGCTCCGCCTCTTTTTCAATTAGTAATTCTCCGCCAGGATCATAAACACCATTGCCATTATAGTATAGAATTTCTTTTGATTCCACAATAGTCAAAAATTTGTTAGTCTTTTTTATAGCTTCACTGGCCTCTTCAATTATGTGTTGTTTTTCCCCCGAGCTCAAGAAATTGATATATCTAATACATTGGGATGAAGAGGTAGAGCGAAAAGAGAAAAAGAGCAGCAGCACAAAGATGTAGAATTAGCTACTTGGAAAGGGAGAGCCACTTATGCTGAGAACAACACTCATGAATTAGCCCTAAAACGAATTAGATAAAGCTGGTTTACAGCTCATAAAGATAACTATGAGCTATCTTATAATAGATCATAATAAGAAAGGTCAATTGAACGTGAATTGTCTGAGCTTTCAGAAATATGCAATTGATAGATTCTGCTCAAGTCATAGCGAAGTTATAATGTCTCTACTGAATTTAAAAAGTCATGGGATAGCGGAAGAGCAAATAATATTATTGAACAACTTTCTGGAAAAAATGGCTATGAAATTCCCATTAATAGGTAATGCATAGAGTAATATTTACAAATCATATATATTCCATATACTGCTAAAACTAATGAGAAAAGACGAATAATATACCCTTCATGATGATGTTTGTCATATCAGCAATAGTCATTGGAGTATTCGCTGCTACAATAACTATACAGGATGCAAACGCTGCAAGTTACTGCCATAAAACGTCTGATAAATCAAAAAAATGCTCCAAAAATGAGACACCCATGATTCTTCCTTTTCCTTAGACTACTGTAATGCTTCCCCGAATTCCAGATTTATCGGGAAGGCCATTGGCCTAATCTGAGATCCAAAATACTGGGAAGCTATTGAAATCAACTTGTTGTGCTATACTCATAGCTGGATTCATTCCAGCTAGCATTTGGGCATGACGAAATGAATAATTCGATTGGTGGTAAGGGATCTGTACCACAAAGTCAGGAAGTTTGTAACGAGTTTGTTAATGGAACGGGAACTGCAGAAGACATAATAGCAAGGCTTGTACCATTATTCTTCCCCCAAAAATGGCGCAATGAAAATCCGAATTATCTTGAAACACAAAACAAGAGACTTGGACGATCTGATACCTGGGGATGTGAAAATTGTAAACAAAAATGAGACATGAGAGAACATTTGTGTAGAGGAGAGACACTTCATTTACAATGACAGAATTACATATCATTGTACGACTCATGCATGCTTGGCTTACCTAGTTAGATTATTTCTTATTGTTGTCTCAAGGACTAGCAGTTTGGTTTCATAGCACTCTTTGATTACCTGATGTTTGATTCATCATTAGTTGCTTAGCATGCAATTTTAACATATTAGCTACAATATCTACACCTATAGTATACTTTAGAGTATCTTTTGCATCCATAGTCTGTATCTTGTCAAGCCAATTGGAAATGAAGAGCTAGTACAAATAGTAAATATGATAATAGCAAATTCAATAACTATAGACTAACTAAACTAAAACTTGCATAAAGTTAAGACTAATCTCGGGCTCGTTTCTAGTATCATGTAATTTTTTCATATAGCTTTTCTATAGATATAGCCACGTTCTCATTTTCCTTTGCAAAACTTGGTCTAAAATAATGTCGAACAAATATGTTATATATAATCAATTATCTATTCCTCTACTCCTTGTATTCTAAGATATGTAGCAAATATTTTACGGCAAAATAACATATGGATAGCTCCAATGTCTTCTCGTTTAAACTGGAATTTGAGCTGATTATAACTTACTTCTTTACGAGAGGATCTAGCCATTTCCAAGATGCGATCATTTACAACAGAAATGTTAAATGTCTTACATTAAATCTATGTACGAGTTCTTAGAAATTCTCTCAATGCGCCTGCTTCCTCTCTGTAAGCACGAATTATTTGTATTTTTCCATCATGGCATTTCACTACGACTGTCACTATATTTACTTCTGCATCTGAGGCAAAAACTTGAGGGTACACTTTTTCTATTTTACAATTCGTAGAGAGTAGTTTCTTTAGTTCAGAGATAGTTCTAAATTCTTCTGATGACATCGCCGTTCGTTTTATGTGCTTTTATTCAGTGTCGCAGACAGATAATAATTATAGTTATCATTTTGCATTCGATATTATAAATGAATATGGTTGCCCCGAATTTATTATAAATTATATGTTCATACAGACGATATTGGCAATCCTAAATAGTAGACGTTTGCCTACTGAGTATCAATCTAGCTCGGCGCCAAGTCTTTTGACCAAATAACTTATCGTAACTGGTTTTTTGATAAAACAGCCTATGCTTCTTGCCTTTGGATATACTTCTCTTAGTGCGTCTATATTTATCTGTCCAGCAGAGATAAAGCAAACTCTAAGATTGACATCTAATTCTAATATCTTCTCACATAAATCAAATCCATTCATTTCTGGCATGTTAATGTCAGTTAGCAGTAAATCGTAAAAATTTGATTTAAATTCTGATAATGCTGTTGTGGGATTATTGTATGTATGTACATCAAATCTTGTTTTATTATAGCAGTATCCATCTAAACCAACTTTGAAAGTTAATGTAATGTCAGGATCATCATCTACAATAAGAATCCTTTTTAGAAATGGTTCTTTTTCTTCGAATCTTTCTACAGTGATGCTATTAGGATTAGCATTTTTGTCTACTATCATAAGATGATCTCATCTTGTCTTGATGCCATTATCTTATCTACCATTTGTATAAGCTCTTTATTTCCGATTGGTGTTTGAATATAACTTATATTATTATTATTATTATTATCTAGCTCTTTACAATACTGGCTTCTAGACTTCTCATAGTACTCGTCTGAAGCTGTTATAAAAATCACATGTACATTATCATCAACTTCTCTTATCTTTTTACAAAGCTCAAATCCATTTAGTACAGGCATTTTGATATCAAGTAAGATCAAATCATAATAGCTAGGTCTGAATTCTTGGAACGCTTTGACTGAATCTGTATATGATCTACATTCATAATCAGCGTCTTCCAATACTGTTTGGAAAGTCATACAATGATCAGGTTCATCATCAACCAGAAGTATTCTCCTCTTTTTTTGATTATGCAACGCTTCTTTTTCTGCTAAATTCTTTTGTACACTGTGTCCAGATTCCAGTATTACTTGAAGTGGTAATCTTGTTATCATCTCATCGTATAGAGAAGATGAAGATGAAGCCACACCATTGGTAAATACATCCAATTGTGGGGAGCTATTAGTAAGCTCATACATTTATTCCTACTCTCATATATTTAATCCCTAAAATCTCTTATTTTACTCAGAGTAAGGTATGGTTCTGATTTGTAGGAATAGCTGCTTATATTATGACGAGGTTAACAAGAGAAGAAGGAGTTATCTTCTGCTAGGTCCTGCATGCAGGATGTTTAATGAGGAGATATTTTCAAAAAAGTTAGTAAATCGCGTGCTATTTTTAATATCATCGAAATATGACTGTAACAGTCCTTTACTTATGCTATTGCGACATCGACACTTATATAATGTATAAACCACAGCATAATATCAATATCAATGAATAAGTCAGCTATATTTTTAGTACTTATCATATCTTTATTAATACTTGCAATATCAGAACAGCAAGTATTTGCCAAAAAGTCAAATACAGAAGATAATAGTACTGGCACTGTAGATGGTGGTAGAGCTCCAGATGTTGCAAATGAAGGACCTACACCCGGTGGTGGTACAGCTCCAGTAGGTAATGAAGAAACTACACCACCTCAAGCTAATGACGCGGGAGTCGCCCCGAATGATACTGATACTGGAGCTACACCAGATGGTGGTACAGCTCCAGTAGGTAATGCTAATAATGGTACAACTGAACCCGGCGAGACAGTGCCGCCTGGGCTGAATGTAAGTGGTAATTGTAATGCGATAGCACTCAGTGATGCGACAAACAATTCCAGCTCTGCATCCTCAGCAGCAGTCACCTGTAATAACAGCGTAGTTAATAAAAATATATATCAGCAACGTATAACTCAGACTCTTCCTCAAATTCAATCGGCTATTGCGAATAAGGGTCCTATAATTCAATCAGATAGCATGAAACTAGGTCAGGGTCAAAGTATCGGATCAAATAATGTAATTGTAGTTGGAGATTTTTCTCCCTTTAGAATAGTTGGCGGACACATATCAGCTAATCTACCAAAGGGGAACAACACGCGGATTGTAGTTGGAGAAATAAGTACAACTGGAGTATTATCCAAAGCAGTACCATTAGCGTTAGTTAAAGCTCGGGATCTGACCATAAACGATGCACTATACACTACCGACCTAGGTAATATCGTACAAGGAAGAGATATATTTAATGGAAGTACAGTAACAATTAACTCCCCAAATATTATCATGTTATATAACGTTGGAAAAGTGGTCATTTTCTCAGGCGCTAATACCGTCGCATATACCGCTATAATTGCTTAAGTCTTTTATTGTGTTACGTGGATAAGTAGAACCATGAAAACGAGTGAAGAACTAGACTAACTGCTTTGATTAAAAATAAAGCAAGACAAATAATCCAAGAATTTGCAGCAACAAATCCAGCTTACTATTAAAAATTAAGAGAAAGGTATTGGAGAAGATTATAGAGCAAGAAGAACAACGCAGAAAAGATGATGCAAGCTAGTTTAATAGATTAGCAGAGATCTATGAAGAAGCACTGGATACCAAAAACAAAGAGAAAAGCTTGGGCTCTCTACTCAGTTTGAATTTGCTGTATATGAAGACCTACAGTCAATAAAGGATGATAAAACGACTTCAAAAAAACATCACAGAATCAATATTTGACAGAGTAAAAGAAGAAACAAAAATCATAGGCTGGAAGACAAAAACAAGCTGTGAAAAGAAATTACGTATAGCTTCCCGCAGTTTAACAAATGAAATATTTATTTTACCTAGTCTCTCGAAGGGTGTAGGTTCAATCTTTGGATCCATTTCCTCCCACTCAGAAAGTAGCATGGTTTTAGGTGTTTCAGGTTGAACCTGCTCCTGCGTTGTAGCTGTTACAACGGCCTTTTCTGTTCTAGCCTTACGAAGATTTACATAATATTCATCCTTCATCCAGTCAGGCCAATTGTTCCGTATCGTGTCAGGTGTCCACCATCGTAGTTTAAAATTCTTAACTTGTAATATAAAGTTCAATTCAAAAAGGGATATGAAAGTGTAATTTTTTCCGATTCTTTTATTTAGGTTTGACATCCATAAAGTCATAAGCTGTCCCAAATCTTATTTCTCTGATAAACACATTTCTATCATGTAGGTCTCTATGAAATTATAATTGCATTTTACAAAGATTGTAGAAACATGTATCTATTCTTCTGACCTGGTGAAAATGAAGGATTTCTACACCAATATTTTAGGATTAGAATTTGTTTCTGAAGAAAAGGATGTGTACGTCTTTCTTAAAGCTGGTCAAAGCATGCTTTTGATTTTTAATCCAAATAAGACTTTTGTTAGGAATGGAAATAATAGTGCAGAACTCCCCCCACATGGAGCTTTTGCCCCACCATCGATCATACACTTTGCTTTAGAGATTAACGAAGAAAGCTATGGCTATGCCAGATCTGTACTGAATCAAAATAACATAAAAATTGAAAAGGAAGTTACCTGGGAAAAGGGTGCAAATTCAATATACTTTCGAGACCCAGCAGGAAATCTCGTTGAGATCATTACTCCAGGTTCTTGGCCAGTGGATAATGTGTAAGCCAGTTAAATCAAATTTTGCTTTTCCCCGAAATATTTCTGGAACAAATTTGAATTGTTTAGGTTCGGGATTCCCATTTTCTGTCTAATGCATTGTCTGAATACCTCTTCTGACATTATATTAAAGTTATCTACCTTCTTGTTGTCATTTTTCTTTTGGTATGTAGGGGGCAAACTTGGCCAGTAGATACCTGACTTCCTACCAGCTAAATAATCTACGAAAGAGACTTAAAGAGCGTTTCCATTATGAATATTTTGAATGTCGCTTAACACTCGACTTCCTTGACGAATTCATGCCGCAACTTACGCAGGCCCAATTTGGCTTTCCCAATTAATTTCTCATCCTTCCTTTGTATGTATACAAAAATCGCGCAGCGCTACGCAGTGAAGCATTATTCGTTTTTGTATACATCTCTACAATTAATGTAATAGAAGAAACAACTATAAGAATATTACTTTCCCTTGTTGTTCAGTTATTCGCATTAATCATTATGTTACTGATCTCATTGTTTTTTATTATTTGAACGAATTAATCATTTTTTGTGCTGTTTTTAAGTGATCGTCAAATCTTTCAGTGGGAGAGCCATAATCAACAATGTATTGTTTTTCTTCTACGATAGTAGTGAAGCTCATGATCTGGATGGCCTGAAAGAAAATAGTTATTAGTATTTACTTCAATAGGCTTGTTTCATTTGGCTTTAAATTAGATTGCTAATCAAAACTTGTCCAGTTCTATCAGGCGACGTAAATGTAGTGGGAGCTGTATCAGATATTTTACTCTAGTTTACAGTCCAATCAGAGGGATATTTGATTGTGAATTCAGGTGGTTCTTATATACTCTGACTTTGATTTAGCCTAAATCCTCTGAAGATTCATTTGCTGCCCCCGAATTGAAATCAACTCTTATTCCCGCATGATCATATTTTCTTTATTTTATCTTATGGAAGCATACACACACAGCTGAAGCAGCAGTAATAACATTCTGATGTCATCTAAGCTAGCTTCTCAGAATTGTTATACATCGAATAATCCATAATGAGGATCTTTCATGATCTTGCATAAATCTTACAAGAGATAGCACATCTTCTTTATCTGAGCCTTGTAAATCTGTCTCTATTCTCTGTAACCAGTATGCTAGCTTTTCAGCCCTATTATACAGATCCCTCATTTTATAATCTACTATCTGTAAACAATCTTTTTCCGAATTTCGTATTTGAACCTTGTCACATTAATGAACATTTTCTGATGTTAGCCTATTATCTCTACCTTTGGATTTAGGGATTTGAACCGAGCGTTGGATGGACTGGGCGGGATTTGAACCCACGACCCTTCGGATGCGAACCGAATGTTCAACCAAGCTAAACTACCAGCCCTCAGTAATGCTGTAACGTTAATATTATTACCTATTAAATTATCCCTATCTTGTTGTTCATTTTACATAGCTTTAGACTAAATTTTCGTAGTATAGAAATAAGTCTAAGACACAGCTCCATATGAGGGTCGGACTAATGTGACATAGGTTTAGATGCAACTTGGTTCATTTGAGAAAAAATGGTTCGGCGTGTCTATATATGTATTCATTTATTTGTCAGTTGATATGCGTTAGTCAGGTTTAGCTCTATAACGGAACTGACTGCACATAATTGAGGCTTTTCAATTCGTTTAAAAATTTCCATTCTTTTTTAACGTCCACTCTTGTCTTGCCAATACGGTATAGTGTCCTGGTTAATCTATTCTTATTCTTTGCAAGAGTAGATGGGACGTGTAAGGCGATCATAAAACCTTTGGTCGCAAATCTATTCTTCCAGTCTTCAGGGTATGGCAAATGAACAGGTGTAAAGTCTAAAGGCAGTAGTTCATGCGGAGCCCTGCTTTGTCTGTCCTTATTCTTCCACAGATACCCAACATATCCAGGGCTCCTGTCATACGGGCTCTTCTGCTTTGGCCTCACTACAATATCCATTATTGCTGGATCGTGCGTTCTACCTATTACCACAAACGTGGTGCCGCCGTATCGCTTGACTGCAGCCTTATGTTGTTCTATCTGCCTTTGAGAGTAGGTTCTTTTCTTGAAAAATCCTGTTATATGGACTTGTATAATTGTACGATCCGGTTTATACCCGAATAAGCCCAAATATTCATAAATCTCTTGCCTTCGATTTTCCGGAACCTCATTTAAGATCTGATTGGCAGATCCAACCTGAGAAGATGTCATCGCCATAACAGGCAATGCAGTTTTTCTCTTAGTTTTGTTATTGCTGCTACTGCCATCATTGTTATATATAGATCGTGACATACCAGATCTGTCACCACGACGCCTGCCATGCCCTAAATCTCCTGTACTCATATTATAATTTGAGGCAATATTTTATATATATATATATCAGGATGGGTAATATTTGCTGATCCAGTTATGCGAGAACTCATGAGCAGGGTTCAGGTTTTTCCTATAGTGCGTTTAATTAAAGCATATAAAGCAGAAAATTGTATGTTGATGACACTTATTCCTTGATGAATTATTTTGCATATCGTCACGTCTTCATAATCTCCTTAGTTGACTATTATTTATACAATAGCAAAGCCAATATGATAAGGTACAGCTGATGGTAGTTGAAATGTTACACATCTCGATCAACTGGCAACGTTATGCTGTTCGAAAATGCTAATGCTAATACAGCAAATCCTCCAAGCAATTCTTCAAAATACATTTGATAATTTAACACTCTGCATCATGCTCCGGGCCAAACAAAGTGATGCTTCTCCTTAAATACAACTTAGCAAGTCTGATGCTATTGCGAAAATATATATAAATAAAAATGTTACCATGGCAAGGGACGGCTAGGCATATCGGATTACTGGGCAATCTGTGTCTTGCCGTTTGGGCCTATCACACCTTGTGACACATTATTAATAAAACCCCCAAAGTATTGTTTTGCCTCTTGGGTTGTATTTTTTAGAACAGGATTGGTGTTTATTATCTTCTCTGCTCCCCTGAAGACTCCTGAAACAAAGACCTGCCAACCCAGACCTATAATCGCCAAGATTACTATAATCAGTATTACCAAGGTGAGAGCTCCCATATAAAAATAAATACATTTGTCTCTTTTAATACTTGTAGAGATTCTTTCTATTCGAATGCATAGATAGATCTCACAAAAAAATGGTATCAAAATAATTGACTATGATCCCTATTGATATGCAATAAAGTCTTTCTGTGTGTCTATCATGATACAGTAATGATAGCATTGGTATTGGCAATTAAAGCTGACTTTGCCTAGTACCGTTCCGGCTAGGATCTCCTCGCTTTTCGTGCACTCCCCTCCCTGCCCATAATGTGGTCCAATCTTTAAAAGAGCACCTAAAGTATGAACCATGGGTTACTATTATATGATGAGCTTATTTTCAAACAAAGATATTCTTATCTCAGAATTAGAGTCGTGGAAGGGCTTTGCAAATAGCTTAACTCGGCAGCAAGACAGAGAAATCTTCAAAAAATTGTTAAGCGACTATCAAAATTACATAGATGTTGTACTTTCTAATGATACCAATACGAGCTTTCCCAGCGAGCATTTGATAACAGCGTTAATTATATCTCAGCAAAAGAAAATGATTAGTTGGTTAATTTATAAACTATCATAATATAATGAAACATATTGATCAGAATGCAATATATCTTTGTTAATAATGGGTGACTTACTTTTAGGTTGCTCAGGATGGAATTATGGCGATACTCCTGAAAACGGTGGGTGGACTGGAGTATTTCATCCTGATGTAAATGCATTACAGTTCAAGGGAATGAGTTCCATGTCTATGTCGCAAGAAGATGAAAATGCATTGCAACAAGCAGAGTCATATCTATCTAAAATGCACATATAAAATATACAATAGAGCAAAATATTATCATATGGTCATTGTCATAACCATATCGCCATTGTAACCGCGTCGCCAAACAATGCTCTTGGTTATTGATTGATTGCCCTACTATCGCCTATTCTCTATGCAGGAGTACCTACATATTTTAAGAATGGGCCAGTCTTCCAATCAATAATAACGGATTACCTATAGTTGCATAAAGTTGCAATCTGACGCCAAGTAATCGTCATTACTCTGACATATAATTAGTGAGAGTGAGGTACGCTACTTTTTTAACCCAGTTATCTCCTTACTGCTTTCAGTTGCTCCATGCAATATATTTAGATGCTATTGATAGAGCGGAAAGAAATGTCTCCATTATAAGGGATTCTAATTATCAATACATCATAGATGCTGCTGTGTCGTGCTGGAATGACTACGAACCTACAGCCAAAGATTGTGAGTCTGTTGGAGTAGATAGCAGCTGGAATAAAAGATCTTTTCAGGGCCTCGATCTGTACGCCGTTGATGCTCTATCTGTTAATTCTGAAAACGAAATACTGGCAGTAGAATGGGATACCGGACTAAAGATTATTCGAAATGAAATGCTAGAATCAAAAGCCCTATTCATGGAATCTAGAGTAACAGAAAATGCAACAAAAAAGAGAGATATTGATATTATTTCTATTGATGGTTCACTTGCATCGAGATTTAGCCAGAATAACGAAGCCGATATTATGCAGATCACAGACATTATTAAGAAAAACAACAACGTGATATTTGTGTCAAAGAATTCGGACACCAAAACACAATTTGCTTCTTTAGGCGCAAAGGCTGCTGATATATATTACTTCAATCACATTGGCAATTCGGCAGGTTTTAGTACTCCTTTCCAAAGCATTCAAACAAATCCACGACACGGAAATATCATGGAAATATACGCACGACTGAAAGAATGCACTCCTATAATAAAAATAGAGATATCTGACATGACGATTGGTCAGATCAACAACGCAGAAGTTAAAAAATTATTGGACATGTTATCATTTCATACCGTGGCAGGTTATCCATATTGTCTAAAATTAGCTCATCAAAACTGCAAGATAAGTAAAAGAGACATAGATAGGATAGTTGGTTTCTATGGACTTGAAAACGAGGCCAAATCTAGAGATCCTCTCAACGAATAGATCTAATGCTTCGATATTAAGGGGAGATGGATTTTAAGGGAGAGCACTATGTGTACGTCTAACAGTATTCTTAATCCTTCTAGAATATATGAGATCTATATGATATAATATTATATTTGTATATTATTATTGATATCTATAGCGTTTCCTCTATCTGCTTATATAACGATTTGATAAAGTTAAGCCCCATTTCTGTATCAGCCCTATATCTATCAGACGTTAAATTAGGTTCAAAGCTGATATATTCACTATTATAACCAATTCGATTCAAGGCTTTCATAATTGTCTTAAAGTCTATATGCCCGAGGCCAGGCATTTTCCTATTATTATCAGCAAAATGAGTATGATGCAGTAATCCCTCTGTACTTGTTATTGCATTTTCGAATGAATCCTCTTCAATATTCATATGAAAAGTGTCCAGCAAAACTCCAAAATTGTCTTGATTGATTTTTTGAGCTATTGCAACCGCATCAGCAGCAGTAGTGCAGTATGGGGTACTGTATCTGTTAAGCGGCTCCAACAATATCCGTATACCTCTATCATTAGCATATTTGGCTAATTCGGATAAGATAGGTAGCACACGCTGTATAATGGGTACTTTTTCTTGTTCTGAAATGGCTTGGTGGTTTTTGTCTATTGAAGCAAATTTGTCGTCAGCAAAAAGACAAATATTTAATTTTTTTCCGCCTAGGAGATGACACATGTCTATACATTGCTTCACATATTTTTGTGAGGACCTTATCAAACTTTGGTCTGAGCTTAGTAGTTTTCTTTTCCATCCATCTGGACTGATGGAACCCCACATTCCTGTGATGGCACATATAGAAATATTGTATGACTGAAATAGCTCCCGCAGATGTTCCAATTGTACGCTTTCTGGTTCGCCGAACATTTCTATAGCGTCATAGCCTTGATTAAGCAACCTGTCCAGTGTCTGCTCTACTGGTTCGACTATGTTTCTAAAGGAAGATAGCGTAATAGAATACTTTATAGACATGCATAATCTTGTATTAAAACAAGCTGTTCTAATTATTTCTTCTGATGTCAGAACCACAACCACTATAATAATAGAATGATAACGGAAGCAATCATGATCCCTATGCCTATCTGCTAACTAATTTTAGCAGATATTGTCCAATTCCTACACAATCTACCGTTCCAGCAATTTTTCGCTCAGGATGGTTAGTAGCTCCGCTACTTGACTTGTGATTTGATACGTACAAC
The DNA here is from genome assembly GCA_046724555.1 of Thermoproteota archaeon. Lineage (GTDB taxonomy): Archaea > Thermoproteota > Nitrososphaeria > Nitrososphaerales > Nitrososphaeraceae > JAFAQB01. The sequence continues at coordinate 23,393 of JBKOWU010000108.1, forward strand.
GAATATCCTTCCTCAGTGCTGGGATCTACTGGTCTTCCATGAGAGCCTCTTACTAAGCTACTGTCAAGTGGTATTGACTTTGAATGTGGGTCTATAAATAATTCGACTGGATCGTACCCTGGTTTTCTGTGTATATCTACCGTTTGTGCGAAGCCGGGTGCTTTATCTTTGCTATACCACCAGTAGTAGCTAAACCATTTATCCCTATCGGATATTGCAACTAACTCACCTGATCGTTCATGGTCAATTCTTAGATCATTTTTTTCTCGACCAGAGAGGATCCTATCTACTCCTTCTGTGTCTTCCAATGCCCTCTTTGTCTGATCTAAAAACCCTTCCTTAATATAGATGTGAGCTATTTGGTGGTCAACCATTGCAAACGCATTGCTATATTCATAGTCTATATACTCCCTGTCATTTATTGTACGTGTAACTAGAAGATTCTCATCTCTTAGTCGTAGGTTCAACGGAACGGCTTCTTTTACATCATTAAATCCGTACTCTGATAGAATAATAAATTGTGTGTCATCATGAATACCTAGCTGAACTGTCCTGTCAACTATATCACCTACTATATCGTCGGCCTTCTTTAAGTCATCTTGGACTTGTTTGCTTTTCTTACCAAATCTTTGGGCAGAGTAGTCAACATGCGGTATATATGTAAACATGATATTGGGACGTTCATTTTCCAGTGTATATTTGGTCGCATTGCAAATCCACTCGCTGGACTTTGACGAAGCCAAAGGCCCCCAATAGCTAGCGAGGTTAAATTCCCCTAGCTTTTGTTTTAATTGATTATCATAAAACCCGATTGGCTTGGAATAACACCACATTTCCATGTGATCTTGGAAATGAAGAGGTCTGGGGGTGACTACGATGTCCGATCGAGCGTACATTGTATTTTGCCAAAACAGTACCGCCATTTTCAGACTGGAGAAGGATGATCCCAGTGATGTGGATAGTGATGATGATGATGATTTATTACTCTTTTTGGCTATGTCCCAAATCCGATCAACCTGAACTAGTGCGCTTGACTGTTCCCAGAATGAGACTTCGCATTTGGTTCGATCATATAACCCATTTGCTATAATCCCATGTCGGCTTGGATACGTGCCTGAAAGTATACTGCTTTGAACAGGGCAAGTCAATGCCGGAAAAACCGGCTCCATTTTAGCAGCTTCACCGTGTGCGGCAATATCTCCAATATTTGGCAATAGGTTAGATTCAATATGACCAAATTCTAATCCAACAATGTCAAGTACAATGATATATTTTATCATAAATTATCAACCTTTGTTATGTATCGTCACCTAATACCAATTTGTCATTTAAATTGGTTTGTTTGCTTGTTTGTTTTCTTTTTTGGTTCTAGGTCACATAAAGTCGTTTGGACAAGACAACTGCAGGAATGACAAGCATGAGAACAGGCAGCCCATAATCTAACCCTGCAACTCCACTTACAAATATAGAATCAAATACTATGATTGTAATTACCATGTTCTGTATACTGTCCCGAACACGTGAAGAAGAATAACCGGATTTAATCTGTATAATAAGAATAGTGATAATGATCGCTGAAAACAGGGCCAAATTAACGATGAGGTCTTGTCTAAAAACTCCGAGAAAAACTAAAATGATAAGACACACAACTATAAAAAAAACAATTGAAAAGCACTTAACGACGGTGGCTCTACTATTTCGTAATATTGTTTGTGAATCTTTTTGATCTTCGTCAAGTTGAACTTCTTTCCTGCTAAGCAGGCTAATTGAGAATATATACCCGAAGGTAAATATAATAATAAATGCTATCCTCGCAAACAAATTATTATTCTGTAATATCAAGTACAACGCTGGGCTTGCACCTAGGACAATATTAGTGGACCTTGCTAAACCCATCGCAACTGGACCAAAATTAGTTTTCTTTAGCTTATAATTATATGAAATAACTATGGCTGAAATAAGACCCGATATCGCACCGCTGTTTGGACCGCCCGCAAAAAAAGCGACCAAATTAGCAGATATCATCGATGCTATACCGATTGTATATGCCGTCCGTTTGGAAATTTTTCCGGATGGCAGTGGTCTGTAGGGACGCTCCTTAAGATCAGTTTGAATGTCAAAATAGTCATTGAAGACTAGGCCTGACGCATACAGTAGTATCGATGAAGTTGCTAAAAGTAACAATTGTACCACATCGGTATGAATAGGTGTGATTAATGCAAAATACCCGACCAAAATATTTGATGGAACCGTAAATAGGTTAGGTAATCTAATTAAACGTAGATAATCTTCTAACAACAATTGTCACAATATAAATAAAGACATCGATTGTATATCTGAATAACTCTTGTACATTCAGATGCAGATCTGCTGCTTGGTTGTATAATTCTTCACTTGAATGATAGTCGAACCTTCAATACAAACTATAATTTTTCAATAATATTACTTAGATATTTGTATGACATTTTTGCAGCAGAGAATGGGTCATCCTGGTACGGATAGAGTTCAACAGTTATGAATCCATTGTAGTTAATTTCACTGATAGCCTTAAAAATTGAAAGAAAATCAATAGCTCCGTGGCCCGGTATTAAATGATTATGCACTCTTGTGTAGGATATATCTGCAAGATGAAAATGTCCTATATATCTAGCCAAGCGGTAAATTAGATCAGCCGGGTCTTCTCTAACACAAAAAAAATGCCCCATGTCAAAGTTAAGGCCAACCCAGTCGGAGTGTATTTTCTTGACGAACGTTAAAAATTGCTCTGAATTTTCTATAAGGAGGCCAGGCTCAGGCTCTACAAGTACCTTTACACCATAGAATTTAGCAATTTCAGCGCTTCTGCTGATTCCTTCAATAAACAGATCATCCATTACCTGAAGAGCATAGCGACTAGTTGCATTATTGTTGGTATTGCCTTTCTTATTATCGAAATTAATATTTTTATTATAATGTGTCTTTATAGGTCCGCCAGGTTCAGTTGATATGTTCTTGGCGCCTATCCTTCTTGCTAGATTGAGGCAATTATTGGTATGCTCTACGCGTAGTTCCCTTAGTTGACCATCTCTTTCTATCCAAGATGGATGATATAGGTCGGTTATCGCGTAGAGCGTAAATGCATTAAGGTTAGATACCTCTATATCGTTATTAGAAACAGTTTCTTTGATTGAGAGGATGTCTTCTTCTTTGAGATACGGTGGATATGCATGAGGGATATCGCATAGGATCTCTACGCCTTCGTACCCTATCTTTCTGATCAACCTGATCGATTCTTCCAATGAATATTTTTTGAATGCGTTGGTGCTAAATGCAAGCTTCATAATTGACCAGCAGTTTTTGGTTCGACCATAGAGCAAGCTTCATGGTTTCCAAGTGAATTTTTCTGATTGTTTGAAGAATTCATATGCATTATAAAATGTTACTTTTTGGATATCACTCATGCTAAATTTGCTGTCCTTTCTCATCTCTCTGGCTACAAGAGGAACGCTTAATGGATCGGAAACACCCCAGTCAGCAGCACTATGTATCATTATGTGGTCTGGTCCATATTTTCTTATTAATCCAATAGCTCGCTCTGGCGACAGCTTTGTAACAGGATACACGGAAAGACCTGCCCACATGCCTAAATCCAACGTCTTAGCAATGGTTTCTTCTACATTATGATCTACAAGTATCTTTTTTGTATCGTATTTTCCAGAGGTGTCAGCCTTTAATATATGCTCAATTCGTTTCATTCCTTCCGGCTTATTATTATGAGGCAAATGTATAGTAGTCAGCATTTTTTTCTGAGATGCAATGTCCATCTGTTTTATGAAGACTTCCTCTTCAAGATCATTTATCATATTGTAACCGATTTCTCCTATTGCGACTACCCTTTCCCTGTCCAGGTATTTGATCATGGCATCCATTGCATCTAACGCTAAAGGTCTTTCTGTTGCTTCCTTTGGATTCACTGAAATACATACAAAATGTTCTATCGCGAATTCTCTTGCCCTTTTGGTTTCAAAACTGATCATGTGCTCCCAATAATCTACAAACGTTCCAACCGATGTTCTTGGGCTGCCGAGCCAAAATGAAGGTTGAACTATAACCTCGATGCCAGCTTTGGACATAGCATCGTAGTCGTCTGTGGTACGGGAATACATATGTATATGTGGATCGATTAACCTTGTCAAGATCGTACAGTAAATATGTCTGTTTCTTCTCAATAATAAAAATGTGTGCAATCTTTTTTATCTTTGTTAGAGTACGGTCAAATAAGAGTAAACAAGACCACACTTTATCAATAAAGTAACATAAGGAGAAGAAACAAGAAGGAGAAGTAAATGCGCGCGGCAGTATTTTATGGACCAGGCAGCATCGCCAATGAGGAAGTAGATTGCGATTTTCGATACGGTCCAATAGAGCCAAAGAGATCGTATGGAAGAACCGAAGGCGATATTTTTTTAACAGTGAAAGCTTGTGCCGTTTGTGGCTATGACGTCAGGGTATACAGAAACGGTCATCACAAGATTATATCACCTGTAATATTAGGACACGAAATCTGTGGCCAGGTTAATTCAGACATAATAGTCAACAGTTTAGGATCCGGCCAAACAAATACTACAAAACGTACTATGAAGGCCGGGTCAAGAGTAGCGGTGTCGCCTATAATCCCTTGTCTCAGTTGCGTGTATTGTCAATTCGAACTTTATAATCTATGTATTAACCTAAAAGAAATAGGCTCTAGCGTAAATGGCGGTTTCGCTGAGTTTGTAAAAATACCCCAGCAGCTACTCAAGATCGGGGGCTTGGTTCCTGTACCTGACAACTTAAGCGATGAGGAAGCAGCTTTACTTGAACCACTTGCCTGTTGTTTGAATGGTCTTTATCATTTGAATCCACTTATAAGAAAAAATGAACAAGGCTCTGTGGCTATAATTGGAGATGGACCAATAGGTCTGCTCCATCTGCAATTAGTAAAGAATATGTGCAACGCAAACGTAGCTGTTGTAGGACGAATCTCACAAAGACTAAACCAAGCTAAATCCATGGGAGCAAATGCTACAATTACCTTTGCTGATGATGCTCAATTTGATCAAAGCTTACAAAAAACTCTGGAGCTCACAGCCGGGGTAGGCTTCAATGTAATTATAATTGCTACAAGTAATCCTGTAGCACTTGATTTTGCACTAAAAATAGCAAGCAAGAATTCACGCATCAACATTTTTGCAGGGATGCCAAAAATAACTAACCCTTCAATGTTTTCGTTAGATCCAAATTTTTTGCATTACAACCAAATTTCTATTACAGGTAGCTTTAGCTCAACCCCATACAGCTTAATGGAAGCTGCCAAACTTGTTTCTCAAGGAGCAATTAATTTATCGACACTAGTAACCCACAGGTATCATCTCAGAGATATTGTACAAGCTGTTCTTGATACTGAAACATACCGAGGCTTGAGAATTGTAATTAACAGATTTCATTAGTCGAAGCGAAACAAAATAGACTATACATATGCATATAATGTTCAGTACATAAGCATCCTACTGCTATCAAATAGCAACTTCTGAATGCCATTACTGAATTTGTGAAAACAAAAACAGAAAAACCTAGACGAATATGTTTTGCTTGCATGAACTATATTATTTCCTTGAGATAAATACTATACTCAGTGTATTACTCAAGTAACAAGTAGTTAGTGTTCTTTTCTCTTTGCTATTTCCTTGTCGTCTGCAAGATTCTCTGCTTCAGCCTTACCGTGACTTTCTGCTTCTTCCTTTTCAGTTTGTTCTGGAACATTGAATCTTTCATTGAATTGAACAGCTTTCCTTGCCCTAACTGCGGCATCACCGTTATTTTCATTGCTGGCCATCTTTTGCCTAACATTCAATGGACCACATACTAGAAAAGAATTACAATCCAACAGAACACAACTCTACATTATATTCGTTCCATTGCTGTATCCGTATTGCTCCTGGTAGATAAGTTGATTTTGCATGAGGTATCAGCATAGTAATTAGTGGCCTTTGAATTAAGTGTACCACCAAATGCAATGCAGTTGATTAACAAATTTTTAGCTTTTTGTTATCATAGTATGTACTAGCTCCGTTAAGTTACAATGTTATTATGATAATCTATAAAATCTGAGTTGAGCTTGGATAGTTGGGCTTAGGTAAAAAAAAGATCAAGATAGAAGTTGAGGATGCGGAAGGCGACAAATATAACCTTTCATTAGAGGGTAATATGTCAAAAGAAAAGGTAATGAAAGTAATGGAACTTATGGATGCCATCAATATCGGTAAGTCAGAGCCAACTGAATTTAATAATTATCATACGTCAAACCAAGTACAAGAAAACCTAAACTCACTATCCTCAAAGATATGGCGGATTGTAGAAAGTAAATTCCCTTTTACGAGTTTTACTTCAACTGATATATTGGACATGTACACCGATGAATACAACGAACCAATCAAGCTTGATGTAATCGCAACCTATTTGTCGAGATATCACAAAAAAGGAAAGCTTTTACGAAGTAAAGGGGGCAAGGAATGGATATACAAACTGTACAAACAATCTGGGTTAACTCAAGATTCGGCTCAGGATAAACCTAGATCCGCTGTGCAGGGCTTCGAAACTATCTTAAAAGATCTGCACGCAAAAAATCTAAACAACTAGGTGTAAAGAAACATCGGGCTGCCGCTGTATAGTTTCGTTGTACACTGAATAGACCGTATTCAAGTTGGCCTGATAGACAGACGTGTTCTGAATAGAGTGACTCCCTATTGTATTTCAAATCGAGTAAATGTCTTTATTTGTTAACTGCAATACGTAGAAAGTAATCAATGCATTATTAAGACAGTTTTAATTAGCAAGTCAAATTGTAGCCTCCGATACACCAACGCTACTATATAGCATCTTTACACATTCGGAGTATGTTCTATATTTGAATTTGATTTCCTTAACAGGCAAATCTTGTTTTAAATGATCTTTCATTGTATCAATCTTGTATTTTTTTGCGATATCATCCAAAATCGAGTTGACAGACGTATTTCGGTAAGATTCGACAATAAGGCGAGCCATAATTCCTGTCTATATATGTGCTCACCATAATATTTATCATACTATGAACTAAATATAGATCCATTCAAAGTACGTGGTTACGATATATCTTCCTGGCTAGTTTAACAATTGCAATTTGCCTTTCAAATCTTTGAACCTATTCCTTAGCGTAACTTCCGTTACCCCTGCAGCGTCTGCAATCTGTGACTGTGTTACGCGTTCACCTACGTCGAAACTTGATAAATATAACACAGATGCAGCTAATCCCATTGGATCTTTACCATCTGTTATTCCTCTATTCGAGATCTCATACATTGTGTCGATCGCCTGTCGTTTCGTTTTCTCTTTCAGCCCGGCTTTATTGGCGACTTTAGCAATACATTTGATGGGGTCTACCATCGGAACTTTGAGATCAAGTTCTATAATTAACAGTCTATATGTTCTGGATAAATCCTTACGCCTGATATCTGCAGCCAGGGCGATGTCCTTTAATGTTTTCGAAGTTCCCATCTCTCTGCAAGCAACATATGCAGCGGCTGCAAGTACTGCGGGGATAGTTCTGCCACGTACCAATCCCCTCTCTTGAGCTTTTCTGTACAAATAGGCAGTTTTTTCGACTGCCACGTCCGATATCCCTAATCTATCCCTTAGTTTTTCAAGCTGATTGAAAGCATTCCTTAGATTTCTGTCTGTAGAACTCCTTATTTGTGTCCTAATATCCCATACTCGTAGTCTTTCCATGGTAGTACGCATAGCTGGATCTAATGCGTGTCCACTGGCGTCAATATTTATCCTTCCAATTATAGTAGCGAGTCCCATGTCATGTCTGGCCAAGGATGTTGGCATACCTGTTCTATTTCTGTTGTTTGTGATTTGTTGAGCAGGACCACACAAAAAACCGCGCCATTCTGGTCGATTTTCATTATTTCGATCAGTCACTACATGACCGCAGTTACTACAAATTACCTCTCCGGAATCGGGATCTGTTATTAGTGAATCTCTATTACAGGCTAGACATATAATTGATGATTGCATGGGGACACAATTTCCGCACTATATGTATTTAAACAGTCTCCATTATGTTCAGGCAACCTATTGTCATAGTTGCGAGCAACAAATAACTCCTCAAACACAGTACCACTGTTCAGGGACAGATACACATTCTTTAGATAAATATTTGTTGTAATCTCTTTTATATTTCATAGAACAGTCTGGCTATCAGGCAGGTGGTTCTGGGACGTCAACTCGATGGAATTAAAACCAAGAAACTGACGTGGGAAGTTATTAATATTATCTTGATTGTCTAATCTTACGTAGCCTTTCTAGCAGATCCGTAATCTGCTCATGGGTAGGACTGAGCGCTTTGATCACATCCAAATCTACATTGAACCGTCCTAACTCAGAATATATCAGGTTATCATCTATGGTATCCATTAGGGCATTTACTCCAAAAGGCTTTTCCATAATCTCGACAACTTGATTTAGCCTTTTCACAGAATCTAGCAGAGTTTCCCTAACGTATGCTGACGCAAAAATTATTCTTTGATGAGGGTTTACTGCTAGGATTTCCTGTGCTACTCGTACTCCATCAATTTTAGGCATTTTGTGATCCAAAATAACTACATCAAAAGGCAATATGTCTCCACTGGTAGAATAAAGGCGCTTGAATCTGAGACACTGAAACTTTTCGTGGTATTTCTTTAAGCATTCCTCTCCATTGTATGCGATAGAAACGTTGTGATTCCGCTTCTCTAAGGCTATCTTGTATAGCAGTGCAATATCGAACTCATCTTCACCTATCAATATGTCCAAACTCCTACAGCTGTTAATACTAGTCATCATACTTTGTCAGCCCTTAAATAGTTGCAAAAATGATGCTATTCTTAAAGAACGTTTAGGTAGCTAGAAGTAGATTAACTTATTAAATAATATATATGCATCATCGCCCAGTATGCACTACCATATATATTGGTTTTAAAACTTTGCATCCATATCGTGGTGGTGCGCATGCTGCAGGTTTGGATAGAACTTTAATATACATCTATCCTTTTGGACTCCGATATCTGTTTTTGTATCATGATTGCTAATTTTTCCAGATCAGTTCTATTATCCAAGAAAAATATTTTGCTTATATCCTGACAGCTAAATCCTAAAAAGCTCAAGATGCATAACTGTCCTGTAAGTTGTAATGTCATGAATGCGTAAATCCATTTGTTTTCAGATACATCCCAATAGTTTTTATCCAATGACCATGACTAAGATTCATCTATAGTACAATACGTGACTTGTCTGTGTATCCTCATATGAGCGAAAAGGATGTGAAATAAAATATGCGATAATCCACATCGTTTAAAAAATTCGGGGTATGGCAGATGTTATCAAATAGTTAGGCTATTACTGGCCAGTTCTGTCTCCGACCTATCAAAAGAAAAAGGAGGAGAATAAGAGGAAGAGGGTAGATTACATGAACGTTATGACCGAAGAGCTCTGGAGACAATTCGTTACAAAAAAGACAGGAAACTCTCGACCTGATCTTTCAGATTTTTACTTTAACAATTTTCGGCGAATATGATTCACTTCACGGACAGACATTGAATAAATAACATAAGGAACTAGAAATAGGAGTCCAGTTGCTCACTTTACACTTAACAGAAAGCTATTCGTATTTGCATCATTCATAATAAAATGGTTTTTTCAGCGCATCTTTAGATAGATGATATGTATTTCTGACGAGAAATTAAAAATTTATAGGCAGGTTTTTAAAACTATATAAATTTCGAAAGTCTAATGTATATATGAAGATTAACAGTCATGGCATAGCGCTAGATGATGTTGATCTTCAGATAATAGATATCCTAGCTAAGGATTCGTCAACGCGGTTTGTTGAAATAGCCAAACAAATCAACATATCTGATGCTACAGTACATTTAAGGGTTAGAAAGCTAATAGATGAAGGAATAATTCGTAGGTTTACATTATCTCTAAATAATGATTTTTTAGGATATGATCATTTAGTTTTTGCTGGAATAAATATTAGATCAGGTTTTGCCGATCAGGTTACTGAAGAACTATCAAATATAGAAGAGATACTTGAGATACATGAAATGCATAATAGATTTGATTTATTTCTAAAAATCCGTGCTAAAGATTTGAACGATATGAGAAACATTGTAGAAAATAAGATACGTAAACTACCACATATTTTGGAAACAGAATTAATGACTATTCTGAAAACTAGCAAAGAGGAACAAATGGTTTCTTTAAAAGATTTTGAAAAAAGTAAATACTATTCAAGTTAATAATTTATGGTTCTGTACTTGTACGTTCAAATGTATACTTTCAAATGGAATTTGGAATTGGAATGGAATGGACATACATAGTGGGTTGCTATATATAGTATTTCCATAGATGTGACACTGTTCATCTATACGATTTAACTGCAAGAGCAGGATCATAGTCGCGGGCTTAGATAAACGTTAGGTGGTTCTTTTAGTAGCTCTTGTATTATCTCTTCCGAATTATGGTGCTGATTTAAGAAATTCGGGGTTATAAATATGGATAATGGAGAAAAAAGATATGATGTATTATGTCAGCCACTTGCAGCGTGAGGATACAGGCATACGATATTGTCTCTTCCTGTTATTTCAAATGTCTGCTGCTGTGCTGACTTGCCTTCCCCTGTAAAAATATCTATATGCTTTCCTTTGATGTTTGTACCTACATCGCTTGCAGTATATGTAAGGTTGTTCCATCTTCCTGGTAGTGTAGGGACTCTCAAGTTCGTTCCATCGTTTATCACCGATTTATCTACCGCCACTGTAACTCCAGCCTTGAGTGTCTGGCTTCTTGAGTCCCTAGCATAGTCTGACTTTACCCATCTATCTCCTGACCCATACGGTCCTATGTAGTAACCTTCGTTGGTCCTACCCCAACCTTCTGTCTTTACGGCGTCAAGGAAAGCGTTAGGATAACTTCTTGAACCTATACCTTCTACAAAAATTGTTCGTCTAGAACCACCATAATCAATTTCTACCGGTGTAAAGTATCCTGTGATATACCAGCCTTTAGTGCACCCTCCTCCATTAGTCGCCATGCTGGTAGTAGCAGAAGAAGATGATGACGTTGGTAGTAGCAGTTGTGATGATGAAGATGAAGATGAAAACTTGTTCTTTGGTTTAGTAACAGTGAATTGATCCTCTATTGCACCATCATTATCATAGAATTTTGCCCTCAGAGTAGTTCCATAGTTTATTATATCGACATTTAGAAAACCAAAACTCGATGACTGCTTATAAGCTAAGTAAGCAGTAGAAGAAGAAGGAGAATCGTTTGCATTGGGAAGTCTATAAATCCCTATACCTCCAGTACCTACTATAGCAAATATTCGCCCTGCAGGATTGTTATAATTGCTGTCCTTATTGGTATCTGTTATTATTGGAGTTGACGGATTTGTGCTGTTATATTTAATAGGATATGATCTCTGGTAGTTATGATCATGCCCTTGTAGAACAAGATCCACATTGTATCTATCAAATAATGGATGATATGTATCCCTGAATTCCTGCATAGAGGATCTCATGCCCTCGTCAGTAGACGGTAATGTGTATGCTGGCTTATGGCAGTATACCACAATCCAATCTATAGCCGGGTCTCTTGCTGCTCTTGCAAGGTCGTTATTGACAAAATTAAACTGTTCAGATCCGGCTTCTAATGGAATTTCTGTTGACATCGCGAGGAAGTGAACATTGTGATAGTCAAATGAGTAGTATTGCTTGGTAAGGCCAAAGTGTGTCATGTATTGGGCTAGCAACGAAGGAGGATTGACATCGTGATTGCCTATTGCAATTTTAGTTCTGTTCTCTATTGGACTTATTATCTTAAACCAACAATCACCCGTATTGTTGTATGAAAAATCTCCAAGAGCAAGTACTAATTTTGGATCTTTATCTACAATGTTGTTTACAGTCCTTTTTGCATCAGGATAACATCCCCAATCCCCCGCAGCTGCAAAGTTAAAGTCAGAAATCTCTGCATAAGCAATATTTGGCTCTTGTTGCTGTGGCTTAGGTTGGTCAAATGTGATTTCTTGAATAAAAATGACTGATAAAAAAATTGTTGTTACTATTAATATAAAACAAAATTTGGAATATATTATGCTCATGGTATGATAAGGCTTATTATACATTTTTAGTAAATTACACTGGATATTACCTATTCTTGTTGTGTATATTTTTGAGGGTATTATTATTATTTTTTCTTTGCATAAGCACTGCAATTACTTCTTGGTCAATAGGTCTACTTGTCTTAGGACTGGCGATATTGGGGACTGCTCTGCAACGCGTGTATAAGGATGACCCTTTTCAGTTAGATTGAATGACCATTTTGCAAGAGCAGCTGCTGCAGTAACCCATGTGAGAACGGAATGATATACAGGCACTTTATGATTCTCCAGCCGTGATGATATTTTCTGAGTAATCTGGCCTCGTTCCATTGTACCGACTAGCAGTGGTTTTTTGGTTTGTATTTGCAGCTCCGCAAGTATATTCACGATTGGCTCTCTGAACACAAACCATGGTACAAACCATGACATGATGATATCCACATTTGGATCTTCCATGAGTCGTTGAATTGCAAATTTATAGTCCTGAGCAGTGGCAATGCATGTAAGATCACATGGATTGCCTGTTATATATGATGGTGGGAAAAAGTCTTTAAATGCTTTTTTGGTTTTATCGCTTATTTCTGCAACCTCTAAACCAAGTCCTTCGATATGATCTAACGCTGCTACGACAGCGGCCCCACCGTTTGTTACCATTGCAACTCTTTTTCCTGTCGGCTTAGGAGACCATGATAGTGCCTTTAGACATCCACACAGTTCTTCGTAGCTATCTACTGAAATAACCCCTGCCTGGTTAAGAGCACATTTTATGATATCATGAGAACTAGCAAGTGAGCCATTGTGTAAAACTGATTGCTTTGCGGCTCTTGATGTCCTACTATTCTTAAATACCACAATCGGAATTTTTCGTTCGTCGATGACTTTCTTGGCCGCATTCATAAATTTTCGTCCATCTTCAAGTCCTTCAAGATACAGCCCAATTACGTTTGTCTGAGGGTCATTGGAAAGATACGAGATTATATCTGCCTCATCTACATCCAATCTATTACCGTAAGAAATCAGCTTGCTCATGCCTAAAGAATAAGAACAGGTCTCCATAAAAGCAGCAGCCATTGTTCCACTCTGTGTTACGAATGCAATATTTCCTTTCTTTGGTCTTATTGCTCTATTATATCCTTGAAAAACACAGTCTAGATAGTTTTTATTATTAAATATTCCAACACAATTAGGCCCGATAATTCTTATTTTTAGCTTACTGGCCAGTTCGTGTATATTCTCTTCAATGATTTCACCTTGTTTGCCGAGTTCTTTTCCACCTCCTGAAAAGATTATCATATTATGAATATTCTTTTTGCTGCAACTCTCCAATAAGTCTGGAACAAGTATGAGATCAACTGTCACCAGAGCAAGTTCAAGGGGCTCGGTTATTTCTTCAAGACTTTTGTAAGCTTTAATATGCATAATTTCAGAATATCCTTTGGCATTGACTGGGAAAACTTTACCATTGTAGAGGCCTCCTGTAAGGCTTCGAAAAATGGAGTTTCCTACAGTCCCCTCTTCGGGAGAAGCGCCTATCACTGCTATTGATTTGGCATTCAAAAAAGAGTCCATATAACTTAAGTTTGGTTGTGCACGTGATAATACATCAAACTTTGGACTATCCCTTAACAACATTTTTGCATCAAGTACAAGGTAATCTTTAGGATATACAATTACGGGATTAAGATCGACGCTTTCATAATAAGGAGCCATTTCAATTCCATATTTACCAACATTTACTAGAAGATCACTCAGCATTTCTATATCAATTGACTGTGAGCCTCTAAATCCATTCAAGAGTTGTTTTACTTTTAGATCCTCTATCATTTCTATGGCATCATTTTTTGTTATTGGCAGGACCCTAAAGGATACATCTCTAATTATTTCAGTATATATTCCTCCAAATCCTACCATAATGACTGGACCGAGTAGCCGATCATTTTGAAGACCAATAATTAATTCAATACCAGGAGGAGCCATCTTTTCTAAAATGACTCCTTTTAGGTGATATTGTTTTGATAGTCGTTCGTACATATCTTTAAACGCTACTCTGACCTCTTCCTCAGAATTTAGTGCAAATTTAATCCCTTGAATGTCTGTCTTGTGCAAAATTTCACTCGAAACAACTTTGGCAACTAGCGGAAAACCAATCTCTGATGCCTTTTTGGAAGCGTCTGTCACATTATTAACCAGGCCAAACTCTGGAACCTTGATACCATATTCAATTAATGTTCGATTTGTAACTTCTTCTGTTATTATTCTACTCTTACTGTGCTTCATTTCTTCTTCTAAGACATTCCTAATTTTAACCTCATTAGAAATGAGACTCATCTTATTTTCTCCCTCTCATTATTCGAGAATCGAAATAATACGGCTATATCAATATAAAAAATCTGATAGAAAATAACAAAGCATTTTTCCATGCTTTGTTTAACTACACATAAGTATCACTCAATCAAGTACAACGATAAAATAAATTCATGTTGTTAGGATATTTTAATATGTTATCTGATATAAGGACAATTTCTATCTGTTTCCACTCTTTGGATACATCATCTTGTCTATATTGTTACTGCGTCAACTATTATTATTATTATTTCGTCGATTAATCTAGTTTTACAGAGAGGATTTGCTGATATATGTATGTATATATGATTTGAGTTGCCTATGATATACAGATACAGTACTTGTACAACTTATCATATTTGAGTACAAAATATCTTAGTATTAGAGTTGGCAGGTAGATACACATTCCATCTATTTATCAACAGAAAGTTGTAAAAATGGAATAGGATTTTTCAGTAACCTCGTATATTTTATTTTATTTTAGAGCAAAGAAAAACTATAAATTCGGTAGGGTTTTGTTTGTATATTATATTTAATTGCACCAAGGCAGAATTTTGCAACCGTACCTACCTATAATTAGTCTAGTTTTCAGCGTCTTTTCATATTCGGTTTTTTATGGGAATTCGGTGACTATATTTAACAATGCTAGTGCTACTACTAGTTCTTCTCCTTCCTCCTCCCCCAATTCGTGCCCTCCTTGCGTTATCTTTAGAATAGATGATATATCCGATAACCGTCCTTCCGCTACTATTGCAGTTATGAACTTGTTTCTAGCTGAAAATAAGCCTCTTACTCTTGGAATTGTAATGAATCATGTCGGTAGAAATCAGGCTGTAATGGAAAAAATTCTAGAGGGAAAAGACAAGGGTTTATTTGAATTGGCATTGCATGGCTATGAACACGTCTACTATAACAAATTATCTCCACAAGAGCAGCTAAATCAATTA
>JBKOWU010000313.1:0-8803 GCA_046724555.1 Thermoproteota archaeon
AATATAGATTTATGATTTTGCAGACGGATAGAGGACTTTTGCCCTTTACTTCAGAGATATGTTCTGCTTTCTTTTTGTAAACCATCATATTACATACTGGGTCTGTGAACGTGAATAATAATACCAGCTAAGATGAAGAGATTACAATTGCATATCTAAAAAAGACAATGAAAAAGTTGGGTTCCATTATACTTGCATTAAACTTACTAGCATATGCGAGTAATAACAGGTGATTGATTAAATTCATTTAAGGGGTTATTTGTGGATTGAGAGGAGAAGATGCTTTAGGATTCACAGAAGAAGATATAGGAGGAGATGGCGTCAATACAATCACATTATCAAGTTTATTTTTCAACTGCTTAGCTTTTTCAGCCCTATCAGATATGTCCGCCATAATACCAATAGTTACAAATGCTGAAAAGATTAATGCTATTATTGATGGAATTACAATTATCACCAACTTTCCTGAATTCATATTCGTTAAGTAGAATTATGGCATATCTCGAGCAAATAAGCCTTTCCTATGGTTACTTCCTAGCCAAGTTATATCCAACTAGATATGAGATGGTAAAATTGAAAAATAAAATGAATTTTGTGCTACATTCGTCAAATGTAGTACAACACTTATTGTCAAGACAATGATATATTCCAAAACAAACAGAATGGCATAATAGATTTTTATGTCAACCAGCTATAATAGTTACTGAAACAAGTTCGTGAAGTGCGCAGAATGTCGATGTGCTCCCAAAGAACGCGGAGATGTCAACGCTAGTCAACGCTGCCAAAATTGCACAAAAGAAACTTGCTGTTGTGCAGTAATTCACCATGGTTATGCAACAAACATGAGGATTTCACTTATGACTGGTGATGATTGCTGCTCTAAGGGAGTCTGCAACAATGATATCAGCAATAATGCCACAGCAGAGCTAAGGACAAAAAATAAAAAATCGATATACGAGTTTTTCGGACATGTTAAAAGTTTGTATGCTGCAGCGCTTGGTATTGAGATTCTCTGCATTGCTGCCGCTGAAATTGGCGAAAATACAACGTTATATATCCTTGGATTCAATCACTTAGGAATTCTAATTGCTTATACAATGGGATATTGCCTTGCTACTTTTACTAACTTTTGTAACGATCCTTGGTAGATACAGATATGCCACAGAAGATAGAATTGATAGCTGTTGTTCTGTCCTAGAGCAAGACACTGTCAAAGACTTTCTTCCAAATGTTGTTACAACATTCAAGAACTTCGGCTTGGGCTTGAGGAAATTAAAGGAGCTGCCAAAGCAGCCAAACCTAAGGGAGATATTGAAGACTAGTCTCATAATACTAGTTACTGCTGAAACACTAGACTTGATATTTTATAAACAAGCATTCTATCTGTCAATTCCATTGGCTTTACTAGCTGGAGCGTTTACAGTGGTAGCACCCCAAGCGTACAAAAAAAATGAAACAAGCAAAAGGCACCTTGACTTGAACTGTACATAAGTCTACTATGATCGTTGCTTATGACATAATAGTCCAACGACATTACCCTCTGCTCTTATGAGGACTGAAATATCGAGTGTGAAAAGATTACATCTTATTATCATCTCTTTTTATCAGCTACTACTACCATAAATAATAATATAGCCACAGCACCAACTATCGCTGCTAATACAGCAGGAATTAGTAGCGGAAAAATATGATTTATATTAATAACACCGAAGGGTTGGAAAGGAACTATCATCTTAAACGATGCTAATGTGAGTGCAGAATCCTTTGAATTCACTTTAACAATAATCTGATATATGCCATCATGGACAAACTTGTGCTTTATAGAAAAGTGGCCATTCGGAGCTGTTATGTTATAAAATTTAAGAGGAACTTGTTTTTGTTGCTGCTGTCCATCAAGTATTGTAACTCTTACAAAAACATCACTGTAAGATGCGCCGCTCTTTAAATCCACTATGTTAAACGTAAGGTCTGTGGATGCACCCACTAATGGCGTTTCGGGCGAATATGTGAATAAAACTCTCGTATTTGATTGTTTATCAACCCACTGCTGATTTTTGGCAGTGGAAAGAATAGTTTGTTGTTGCTGAGCATATGCAAAATTAGATGTGCCATAAATTTCTGATAGTACCTTGTATCGTTCTGTCATTTGAAAGCGAAATATTATCGATTATAATGACGAAAAATAATGATAAAAACAGAAATCGCATAGAAGCAGTCATAAATACATTTATACTATAGACTCCATTGTTCGCCGTAGAATATATACCTGATGACATTCAAAGAGATAAAAAAAGTTATTTTACTTTGGAAGCACATACCAGCATAGCAATCTATTTTACATCTATGATAACTTACTCTTTTTAAATTGTCATACATTCTCTTTCTAGAGAATGTACCTATTCTGCTATATGTTAGATTATTGTAGTGTAAGCAATGTCTACTACATTAACAAAGTTAAGGAATATTAAAAAAATAGTGGCATTTTTCTCTTACAGATGAGATGGCTTACCAGCAACAACATGTGAAGAAAATAGCTCCGATTGTAGTCAAATCCTTATTATTAGTAGGACTAATGGTATCTGGCGTAATGTATGTTAATAGTTATTCAAATTTGTACCATTTACAAACAGCGTCTGCCACAAAAGACAAGAATATACCTGCCTCTGGTAGTATTTCTTCTTCTTCTTCTGCTACTACAAACACTATTCAATTATCTGCAAAGGAAGTAAAATCTGGTATATATAATTGGATAGACGTCCGTAACGGAGCACCTAATCCCACATTGAAGGTCTTTGCAAATACCCAGAATATCATAAAAATCCAAAATCCTACAGATACAAAGCATGAATTAATCATAGACACAGCCGCAGATGTATTGCCATCAAGTGATGATATAAATCCAAATAGTTCCGGTCAGCTGTCTTTTAGCCCAACTACTGCTGGCACATTCACATACCATTGTGCATATCATCCATTCACAATGAAGGGGACTATTCAAATAGTCAGTAGCAGTGGTAGCAAACAATAATTCCATTTTGTTACATTCTTAGTCTTAATCACAGATCGATGATTTTAAATTAAATTAGCTAATGGCGTTAAAGCGCATATAACGAGTGGAATGAGGAGAAATCATCACCCACATTATTGCTCAGCAGAAGAGAATAAGCTATTATTAGGAAAAGGAATCCTTATTGGATTAAGGTCGACATATCATGTTTTACTTTTAAACACTAATTAGCAAACTATCTGTGTGTTTCATGATTCATTATAGTAAATAATGCTGCATTTTTTGCACCAAATTCCGCCGTTCTTAAACTTTTATTATCACTTCCTATAACTATCACGTCATCATCTTCTGGCTTTAGTTTATCAATTAACAAATTAATAACGTGTGGTTCTTTCTGCAAAGAATCCTTATTGTTGTCATATGCCCCTGGCATGATAAATTTACGGTCCTTATATACTAATGTAGTAGCACCCAATGCTCCAATTTTTATTGCAGCGTCTCTTTGCTCTATTCCTGATCTGATAGCAAAACCATAGTTTCTTAGTAAAATCACATAATTGAATTTTCCTAATGCAATCGAACATTTGGGCATGTTGGCTTCTGACGGGATTGATTGTAGCAGTTCCGATGACAGTGCCTTTCCTTTTTCTGTCAATCGAGTTCCACCATTTGTAGATTTTACTAGGTTCTGCATCTTCAAATGTTTCACCAATGTTCTTACAGAACCTTCCCCAAGTGCCAATTCTTGACATAATAATACCCTGCTTATATGTTCATTCTTATCTAAGAGCTGAAACGTCTTAAAAATATGAACTAATTCGAAGGAAAGTATTCTACTTGGAGCATATCTACTTGCAATTTTTGTTAATGCTTTAACATATGTATGCATATTTTTTCTTACACTATTGTATATCTGTATATAATAACACGAACGCCTTTGGGCATTTAATTGTACTTGATATATAATATTGATAAACAGAAGAGTTGGATAAACTAACCTATCACTTATATAATATGACATTATCAAAAACTAGAGATACAGAAATGTCAGTTATAATAAAACAGGTTGCTAAGGAAGATAGCTACGTACCGAAGGTAGCCATAGGAATATTGGCTGCGATTTTCGTACTTAGCATGTTTATAGTAGGATACGACCAAGGCCAGCTGGTACAAGCATTAGTTGCACCTATGGGGATTTATTTGAATCATGATCAGTTAATGTTCATACATGAGTTTAACCACGATTTGAGACACGCTGCAGGTTTTCCTTGCCATTAATAAATAAAAGAAAACTGATACGAAAATGCAAAATTCAAAGAACGAGCCACATATTTCTTTTCTTAATTAACTAATCCAGCAGTAAAAAATTGAAAACACTAACCTTTGTTATTATAACCCTTTTCTCTGGAGTGATTGCAGGTATTGTTCTTGGATTGATCAACCAGGCTGTTGTAGAACCATTCATAGATAGAGCTATAAGCATAGAAACGCAGCGACACGTAGCAAGAGGTGAAAGCATTGATACCGCACAACAATCTCAATATCGTATATGGCAGAAAGGAGGAGAGGTAGTTGCTGCAGCAATGTATGGTGTATCATTGTCTGCACTATTTGGAATAGTTTTTGTGTATAGTAGACGTTCACTACCAGGTTTTACTAACAAGAAGAAGGCATTATTTTTAGCAGCTATAATGTTCTTTGTAATATTTCTGATTCCTGCACTGAAATATCCTGCTAATCCGCCTGCAGTAGGAAATCCATCTACAATATATTATAGAGAGATGTTATATGTTGGCTTTATTGCAGTTTCAGGCTTTAGCGCTTTGGCGCTCGCATTATCGTATAGAAAACTAAAGACATATTTGTCAGAGAAGAAGACGACTGTATTATTAACAGTCTCGCTGATATATGCTATAATCATGATTAGTGCATATCTTGCATTTCCACCAAACCCTGATAAAGTTACGATACCAATGAATCTGATTATTAGCTTCAGAATTGCATCTGTATGTAGTATTGGCATATTCTGGGGAGTACTTGGGATGATTGTGGGCTTATTTTGGGATAAGTTAAAGATACATGAAACTAATAGAGTTGCATCATCATCTTCTGATGCATTTGTCAGCTAGTTGTATAGATGACAAGAGTAACATCATCGTCAGCAGTGTGAAATGACTAGTTTATCATATCTTCCACTTTTTTCATGAGTGTTAGTCATCGAAGAATATTATATATATTGAATCGAGTTAACACAATCATGATAATATAGTTATATTATCAATTTATGTAATAGGCCATATAGATAGAATATGAATATTACATTGACATCAAGATCTATTATAATATCATTAACAGCGGCTATATTGATGATAGCAATATTTGCGACAACACTTCTACAGGTGGCACTAGCACAAGGAAATTTTACTACTCCTGCAAAAATATCTAATTCTCAAAATGTCTCTCCTTCAGATAGTACAACAGCTACTAATGCTACTCCTGCTAATTTTCTGACCTACGAGAACTCTACTTGGGGGATAAAAATACAATATCCATCCAATTGGGTAAAGCAAACATCAGGTCAGGGAGTTACTTTTGCCATCCTACCTAATGGTACAAACGGTAATAATGAGAATAATCTGCAACAATTCTTGGCTAAGCTCAATCTAACCAGTATTGCCGGGGTTCCTACAAACGCTCCACTCAAGGCATTGGCAGATCGTATTGTTGATAGTTACCGACATTTTCTTCACAATTTCCAAATTCAATCATATAGCAATACTACTCTTGCAGGTAATAATGGGATAAAAATAGTATACAGCTATACAGACCCCAAAAACACTAATTTTAATGCAACAGATATTGCAACAATAAAAAACAATAGATTATACGTAATTCAATACTACTATGTGCAATCGTCAACATACCAAGATGTTTTACAAACACTTCAGAAAATGGTTAATTCATTTCAAATCAGTGGATAAATCATTGAGGTCATACTTTTTAGCAACACACGCTATTCTGAACTTCTTCTATACTGTGTATAAAAATATGTCTACATACATTTTTGCCATTAAATTAGACTTGTTCAATTTTTCCTGCAAAGAATAACATATTTTTTATTTGACAGTATCAGCGCTA
Source organism: Thermoproteota archaeon (assembly GCA_046724555.1). Taxonomy (GTDB): domain Archaea; phylum Thermoproteota; class Nitrososphaeria; order Nitrososphaerales; family Nitrososphaeraceae; genus JAFAQB01. The sequence continues at coordinate 6,146 of JBKOWU010000313.1, forward strand.
TACTACTATATAGAGATGCTGGGACCAGAATAAAAGTAGTACATTCGTCATCTACACTAAAAGCTGCTAATACAGAGATAGAAAACGATCTTAACCAGTTAAAGGCTGCAATAGATAACAAGGCACCATTTATGAATATAATGAAAATTGTACATATTCAGCTTCATCCAACTTTTATCACAGCTTATCATTTGCAGCTACAAAGCTTCCAATAACGATACCATCATTTCATTAACTTATTCGATATTTGTACCAATGGACTTAAATTATCAGATTGGTTATTGAGTACTGAGAGGTATGCAGAAGGGCGGAGCTACTGCACAGCATGATTCAGTAAGCAAGCTCAGCCTATTGGCCATCGTTACAGCCTCTACGATAGCAATTTTATGGATACCTGTGATTATGCCGCACATAACACACCCCGCTATGATTTATCATATTTCTCTGCATACAATAAGTGTTATTATTGCTGTTTTTCTTAGTGTCGTGTCAATTCTTGCATACAGGAGAAACAACAATAGTTTAAGGTTACTGTTTATGAGTTTAGGTTTTTGCTTGCTAGCAGGAATTGAATTCTTATATCTATTTCACGCAACAGCAAATATCGCAGATGTAATAATACCTATAGTGGATGTAGAATTATCTCATGCTATTCTTTTGATAATGCTGACTTTGTTTGGTATCGGCATACTGAAGGTGAACAGATCCTGATGAAAAATAACGTGGTAGGATCAGCAGCTATTACTAGTTTTGACAACATAGAACAAGAACAAGAAAAAGACCAGTTAAGTGAAATACAAAATAAGATCACAAGGTACATAAACAGACAGCCAGGCATACGATACAGAGAGCTCCTTAGATTATCAGGTCTTTGCAATGGTGTTCTAACTTATCACATAACAAATCTTGAGAAATCACGACAGATAATAGTTGATAGAAATAACAAGACCAAGACTACACGATATTATTCTAATTATATTCCAGCTGAAGAAACTGATATCATAGGATGCATTAGGAACAATGCCGCAAGACGGATAATATTATTTATTCTTGAACATGACTCGTGTACTTTTAATGAAATTATAGAATATACAAAGAAGGCACCCTCTACCATATCTTGGCATCTCAAAAAACTTAAACATGCTGGAATAATATCTGTACTTTATACTGGTCGCTGTCAACACATATACAAAGTCAAAGATTTTGAGTCAATAACAAATGTGTTATCTAAATACAAAGAGAGCTTTACAGATAAAATACTAAATAATTACACTGAGATTATGGAAGACCTCTGAAGCTGCATAAAGCATATGTGGTAATTATATCACGAAATACTTCCACTAGACCAAAATATTTGTGTGATGTAGAACAAGTAGTAGATTTTCAAGACAAACAAATATTGCAGATATCCCAAATGGGATTGACACAAATTATGCAAACATAGTCTGAACTGCAGTAGCTTTTATGGTGGTAGGCATCTTTGTAAGAGTCAGAAAAATAGGACTCCAACGCTGAGGTCTCTAATGTATCAAAAGTACAGAAATAGTCACTTTCTTTAGTTACTCACTACCTTCGAATGATTTCCCCCTAATACATTCCAAACACCAAAACTGTGCCTTTGAACCATCGCTAATAGTTTTATTTACTTGTACAAAAAATTCTGGTCTTTCTATTCCGCATTTATCACATTTCTCGTTATACGACGCACCCATGTCATTTATCGTATCGTTAATATAATAAACATTGAACTGATATGATGGATGGTTACATAAGGTAGTCAGCAATATGTGGATATGGAGCATAAATAAGCATATTATTTGCGTTTACTTACATAAGAATCGAATATCATATTCAAACCAATTAACTTACGGCAATGGCAACTGTTTTCCTATGTATGCCATCTTATGTAGTGGATCTTCATTGTCTGGCTTGCGGCAATTATCTAGGTAGCAAAGAATGTCGTCTCTGGTCATATCAATGAATTTCTTTCGTATCCTGACCGCTCTTGATAATCCTGATAAAATTTGTATGGTGTTTCTCTTGTAATTAAGTCTTGGGTTAACCTCTCTTTTCATTGCTATGACATAATCACATATTGTCAATGCATTTTCCTGTGACGTTCTATCCCTATCTTTTAGGATCAGTTCACAAAACTTAAACGTAGTAAAACCTTCAGTTGCTAAAGCGATTTTCCTCTCTAGGAGTGCTAAATTCTTATCATTGTCATTCACGTCTGGGAATGGCATATTCCTTGATCATAATATTTCAGCTATCGATTTGTTTGAACGTTTGGACATATAAGTATGATATAGCTAGCTTAACGTACTAATAATACTTTGTGTGAAGCAGTATTATCTTCGGATGATCTTCATTAGCCATGATTTTACACGGTGCACACCAGGAATAGTAAAATCTTTAGCAATTACAATGGGACAATTTAACTGATCTAGTAGCGCCAAAAAATGCAAATTATTAAAGAAACTGAATTTTCCTATCGTAGCACCAGCGATTACGAGGTCAGGTTGAGATGAATTGACCGCAGATAATATTAAATCAGCAGATTTTTCGCTATTCTGCTCAGTTTCCTCTGATAAATAAATTTCGTTAAACTCAACTCCAACTTGCTCAAGATATTCTTTCTGTTTGATATTATGTGAG
>JBKOWU010000245.1:0-3797 GCA_046724555.1 Thermoproteota archaeon
AAGTCAGAAGATATACCTGCAGTTATAGATGATGTACTTAAGAAAAAAGATGGAATCAAAGTATTTTGGATGCAACTTGGGATATACAATGAAGATGCAGAAAGGAAAGCAAAAGAAAATGGCATAGATGTTGTATATAATAGATGTATGATGGAAGAACATAAGCGATTATTCGATGAGGAAGAATAAACAGCCATATTAAGAGATTAATAGTAACCTAAATCTGGAGGCCATATCCTTCAATGTACAAATTTAAACAATAAACTTGTATAGTTAGCTTCTGGATTTGAGATCAATATAGTATCCATTATTCTCCAAAATGGTGTTCATATCGAGTGTGTAGAGTATAATGTATATAAAGTCTTCAGAATCTCTATCTGGATTATTATGAAATATCTGTTTTATGTTTGGAAGGCTATGACTAACAACAAGAAAATTGACTAGCCTGAAGGTTATGGCTATAATGTCATCTTTGGTATTTGTATCGTTAGGTAGTATTGCTATCCTTTCACAGCAGCAACCGCCGACTACAGCTTATGCACAACAACAATTGCAAGCCTTTATAGCTAAACTAACTGGCAAAGACGAAGTACCAGCTGTAGGCAAAGCTCAAGCAATAAGCAAAGCTCAATTCCAACTAAATTCAGATGGGAGTGAGATAAATTATGACCTAACTACGACAAATCCCAATAGCTTTACGATCGCTCATGTACACCAAGGTAAAACAGGAGAAAATGGGCCGCCTGTGGCTGAACTTCAAATGGGAAAAGGAAAGATCGCATCTTCTGATCTTCAGGGACCATTAGCTGGTAGACAAATACCGGATTTGATAGATCTTATGAAAAATGGGGGGAGCCTATGCCAATGTTCATACCCAGCAGAATCCAAATGGTGAAATCAGAGGCCAAATAACAACTGGATGAGCAAGACACTCTGCTTCGGCGGCAATAGCCAATAAAAGAAGAGGTGATAAGAGGTCAACAATGTGAGCTGCATAATAAACCATTTTGGATATGAAATATTAAAGATTTTAGTGGATACTTTAACTAAGGATATCTACATTCTATAGGTTGTAAATGCACATAATCAATACTACGTTATCAATAATATAGTGGACACAATTGACTGCCAACAATAGCCGAAAAGGAAGAGGTGAGAAAGAAGACAAGCAGCGAGAAGAAGAGTTAGAGGAGGAGAATGACAAAGACCTTGATATATGCCATGATAAAAAATCATCAAAAAGCTCATCTTGCTCTTCGCACAAGGCAATTTTAGATCAGTTAGGTCCAGGAATAATAACGGGTGCATCGGATGAAGATCCATCTGGTATAGCAACATATGCACAAGCAGGAGCACAGTTTGGCTTTGGACTGCTATGGTTAGTGTTGATTCTATATCCAATGAAGACAGTAGTTCAAGAAATGTGCGCTAGGATTGGTCTTGTGACTGGTAGTGGCTTGTCTGCAGTAATCAAGCAGAAATACTCTAAGAAGATTGTTTTTCCAATTACGACCCTCCTTCTTATTGCTAACACAGTAAACATAGGTGCAGACATTGGTGCCATGGCAGCATCAATTAGACTTGTGTTTCCTCATCTTCCTGTCATAGTGGCAACCATTTCTTTTAGTGCATTTATTATTCTGTCTGAAGTTTTTGTGCCTTATAAGAAATATGTAAAAATACTAAAATATCTTATTCTGTCTTTGTTTGCATATCTTGCAACTGCTATAATCGTTGGTGGTAATTGGAATCAAATATCTACTGCAACAATTATCCCACACATTGAGCTTACTCCTGCATTTGCAATGATGTTTGTAGCTATATTTGGTACTACAATATCACCATATCTATTTTTCTGGCAAGCTTCAGAAGAAGCTGAAGAAGATGTAGCAAAACACAAAATAAACGAGATTGGAAAAGGTAATCCAAATATTTCAAAAAAAGAGATGAAGTTAATGAGACAAGACACTGCGATAGGCATGGCATTTTCGCAACTTATTATGTGGTCTATAATGATAACAACTGCTGGAAGTCTTCATGTCCATGGTGTAACAGATATACAAACCGCAGACCAGGCTGCGAAGTCATTAGAGCCACTTGTAAAAACATTCCCTCAAGCCGGTGAAATATCAAAAACTATCTTCGCTCTTGGTATAATTGGTACCGGACTTTTAGCCGTACCTGTATTAGCTGGGTCTTCTGGCTATGCTCTATCAGACGCCTTTGGATGGACCGAAGGCCTCAGTAAAAAATTCAAACAAGCTAAAGGATTTTATCTAGTCATAGCTGCCTCTACAGTTATTGGATTATGGATTAACTTTATCCATATAGACCCAATAAGAGCATTGGTATACACTGCTGTTATTAATGGCGTTATTGCTGTCCCAATTCTTTTTGCAGTTATGAAGATTGCAAATGATAAGGAAATACTAAGGGGTAAGACTAATAGTTACGTGTCTAATGTTATCGGATGGTTAATCTTCGCTATAATGGGAATTTCAGTTATCATAATGTTTGTAACTTGGGGTAAACAATAATGATGATATAATATGATGCATTTTATCGTCAGCTCACCGACGCAGGAGGAATGCGATTATGCAACAACTCGGTATCTATATAGACGTTTTTAGCATTCTACATCCGAACTATACGTATTGCATTTGTTTTGATCTTCATGGTCTAAAAGTTTAGTCTTGTAATCATGTAATAAACTTCGTGATGACTAATTGAGGCTATAACGTCGTTTTCTATATTAGAGAATTAAAATATTTTCTCTTACTAGTGCAATTTTTATGGGATATGTTAGATAGAGAGCTTTGGGGTATAAAGCGCATCCATTTGTTAGTATGCACTAGCATTTCATTTGCTTCCTCATTTTAATTGCATATCTATATCTTAGAATGTTTAAGCAAAAATGATAAAGCTAACTATTTATATCCTTGTATTACGCGTGAAAATCGAACACTTTGAAGACGCTCATGGAGACTGACAATAGAACATTTGAGCTCAACCATCAAGTACTACACATATCAGCAGCAGTTTTTAAAAATCAAAAAATTGTTTTACTCCAAGTAAAATAAACGATATCGGTTAACAGAACTAACAATGGTGGTTTCTGTAGGAGATGAATGATCTTAGCACCAAGATCTCAGGAGATCACTATTTCAACGAATTTAAAAAGATATCCAATTCCTTCGATGCAAAACAGAAAGAGAATACTTCTAGTCGACGATGAGCCTGATACTTGTATGGTTTACCAAATTATACTGGAAGATGCTGGCTTTGAATGCTTATCATATACAGATTCAGTTAAAGCTCTCCAAGAGTTCAGACCTAACTATCATGATTTGATTTTACTTGATATCAGAATGCCTGTACTAAAAGGATTTGAGCTTTGAAAACAATCTCAAAGTGCTAAAAGAGCAATTATCTCCTCTATTTGTAACAACAAAAGAAAATTTATTATCTGATGCAGAACAGTTTTATGATAACCTCCACAAGCTGGAAAAGAGTGGGAGTGAAAAAGTATTTTTTGAAACAGTGGCAGAGTCATCCCGCAATCCAAAGTTGCAGAGAATATTATATGAGCAAAGAACAAAAATATTCAATGTTGTTAAGGAGTATTTAGATCGTCAGGTTCAAAAAGGATTCTTTATAAAAGATGTAGATACAGATGCTATAGCATCCGGACTAGTAGCTCTCTATAATGGGTTGGCTGTAAGTAAATTTTTAGGAATAAACCAAAATTTGAATAAAAAGGCCTGGATTGGGACAGTTAAAGCTATCATTACTGGTAT
>JBKOWU010000161.1:0-3233 GCA_046724555.1 Thermoproteota archaeon
ACCGTATGTTACACAATCGCCTGGTCCACATTGTATCACATCATTATCCTCAAGAGCATAAATAATAGCACCAGCAACCTCAGTAGCAATTATGATATCTGCTCTGTTTGTGCCCCTAATTGGTGGACAGCTAGTGGTACCACAACAGTCTGTCGAAACAGTAGTAGCACCGCCACCAGGGCATGTTGGTATTATTAAATTTTTAGGAAGTTCAAGTCCAGCGGGAACACGAAGTCGTGAAAGAGAAGTACCATGATCTTTCCTACCAGTTTTGTGCTCCTCTTTGTGCTCGTCATGGCCGGTGCCACAGATTTTCTTTACATGAGACCCTGACGTAGCTTTTGTAACACTGCTGTCTTTCAGGGTCTTATCAATAGGTGGAGAAGATGTCAGGCCATGCGATACAGCTAGTTTTCGACAAGAATTAGAAGAACTCGGATCACTACAGCTTGAGAGTGTTTTTGATGAAGATGAAGAAGAAGGAGATAATGATAACGCACTAATACCGTCACCGACTCTTTGAGATAGCCTATCATTGCGAATCTCGGATAATGCGCCTAGACAGTTAGAATCGATACTGTTTTTGTTATTATTGTTATTATTGTTATGATGAAGAACGTTATTGTTAGTCACCTGAACATTACTAACATTTCGATTTTTTGCATAAGCCATTTGTTCAATGCTTGACCCTACATTAGAAATAATTGCTAAATCCGCAAGTACAACACATAGAAATACAACTAAATTCTTAGACATCTTATCTCAGGCTATAACATCACGACTTTCACTTTTGTTATAAAGAATGTGACATATAACTAGTATTAATTAGACAATATGTCTATTATTGCATAATACTATGTAAAGCAGTTAGATGTTAGGTAATTCTTAATTCTTAATACTTAAATTTCAGTATTATATTTTCTTTTATATTTTTAGTATCAAGAGCTCAAAAAGAGAATAAACTGCAACTGCCAAATAGCTCCTTAACTTCATTTATAAAATGAGAGCGATCGGCTATAGTATTCAAAATACTCCTAAAACAAGCTCTGACATATTGGTTATAACCCGCTAAATAGATATCTGTGATATCTTTATGAAGTCAGCATCAAAATAATTTCACATATAATCTCAATTGAAAGTTAATTTATTAGAGAGCATTTTACATTTTGAATCTCAAGATGATTTTAATCATCTCCTTTTTTTATTTTGTTTATTGTGCTCTCAAAGCCGTTATAGGAAGTAACCTTGATGCTTTTAATGCTGGAAATACTCCTGCAGCTATACTGAGACTAACAGAAATAATCCATACTCTAAACATATCACCTAGAAGAAAGATTGGTGGACTATATGGCCCATTACCCGGACGTATGCCAGCGTTCAGAGCATAGCCAAAGCCAATTCCTGATAGCATTCCTAATGTTGCTCCAAAAATTCCAATTAATAATGCCTCAACAAGAAAAAGCGCCAGTATATCCTTATTCTGTGCACCTATAGCCTTCAAAGTACCAATTTCACGTGTTCTTTCTATAACTGCAGTATATAGGGTAGTAATTATTCCAACTGCGCCTACTATTAATGAAACTACTGCAATACTTGAAAGAAATGCATTGATTCCTCCAGTAAATTGTTGTATTGTTTTCAAAATAGCTCTCACAGTACTGATCCCAATATTATTGCCGTACAGGTTTCTTAATTCCTGCTGGACTGTATCTACAAGATTTGCCGATTGTGCAATTACGAAAAGGGAGTCAAATTTGCCAGACTTTTGGAGAAGAGAATTTCCGGCTTGTGGGTTGATGACAATACCATTATCTATAGTAGGATTGCCGGTTTCCTTCATAATCCCTGTGATGACAAAATTCTTTGACTCTTCTTTCTGTTCGCCAGTATCGGGATCTACAAAGGAATATGTCACCTTGACGCTTTGGCCTAAAACCAAAAATGGATTAGCATCACCGGGTGGGTTGGCAACATTTTGAGCTACGATCATTGAAGCAGGGTTGTTCGACTGTACTGTAGATCCAGTTTCGAACTCTAGCGTTGGAGCAATGAGAAAAAGCTTCTGAGGATCCATAGCTACTATTGAACCAGTTTTAGTTTCGCTTTGAGATTGTAACGTTGCCGATCCTCTATACACTGAGATTACATCAGTAACAAAAGGGAGTGAGTGTATTCTGTTGACTACTGCAGAATTCAAAGTAATTTTTGGTGGTGAAGCGCCTCCGCCTCCTAGGTTGGGACCACCACCGCCTCCTCCCCCTCCTTGAGCCTGCTGGGAGCTAGATATAAAAAGTATATTGGGTGCTAAATTGCTAACTTGTCTATTAAATGAGTTGCTAAAGGATGCACCAATACCGCCAACTGCAACCAAAAGAGCACTTCCAGACATTACCATCAAAATTGTTAAAATGGTTCTAAGTTTTCTATCCTTTAGGGATTCAAACGAAAATACAAAAATTTCTTTGATATTCACACCATTATCTGACCCCGTTACTGTATTTCTTATACTCTTTTAAGCTAGATATATGTATGTGTATCCTTTTTCTCGCAATAGAATGAATCATGAAGAGGACACCCATTTGTTTTTTAGGTAATTTTGTAAAGAAAGCATAGAGACTCCAGAAATATTTTCGAAAATATTCTTAGTACTAATTTTTAAGCTTGAGTCTTCGAAAAGAAGGAAACAAATATTGTTAGTGGAACTGGGCTATGACAGATCCCTATAGCCTTTGCAATAAATTAGTGAGATAAAAGTCTCATAATGTTATTACAAGAAGTTTTTATAACGCGTATTCACTTCTAAGATCATATTAATGAAAACAGTTGGTCTTTTTACTTTATTTCTAATTATACTTTCTATGATAAGCATTTCCATATTGAGCCTGGGGATGGTATCCTCTGTGGAAGCAGCACACAAACATGGTAAAAATCTGAAAGGCAGAGCTATACCTATTCCTGATAATCCCCTTACGCCCCCAAATCAAGATCCAATAACATCTCTTTCACGGAATCGTATTGCATCGGGACTTGAACTTCCTAAAAATTTAATAATACCAACATGCCCTGGTGGCGGTGCTACTACTATTTCGACAGGTACCACTAGCTGTCCACCAATTAGGGGCACAAACAGAGCAGATATCATAATTGCTACTGAGGTTGCTGGTGCTATTATTTATGCTCTTGAGGATAATGATGTGATACAATGTGGACCAGGCGATTGTGTAACATACGGT
>JBKOWU010000226.1:0-6273 GCA_046724555.1 Thermoproteota archaeon
GGCACAAGGGAAGAAGTATCAGATGAAGACGACTAATAACATTTTTCGTTATGCTTTTAAACTTGTATATCCACCCGTTTTGATGTAGTGAATAGCAGATTGTTATCCATAACAAAAGAAGAAGAACAACAAGAAGGATTAGTAACACTTCAACAAAGTCCGTTATACTCTTTTATGTATGCTTTAAAATCTTCTGAAGCAAGAAGACAATATCCAAAGAGGCTAAAGATGCTATTTGATTACCTGAAGCTACAGGGGTCATTAGAAGAACAAGCCCGACGCTTCTTGGATAACACAGAAAAGAAAGGCATTCAATGGGCTCAGGATAGCATCATTATGTTCCTTGTTCACATGTTGGTGGTGTAGGTGCTGTTAGAGTTGGATTAGTCTCTTCTATGGGTGGTGGAGGTGTGCTTGGCTCCTGTATTGTGGGATTATTATCTCCGCCTGTGACGCCGCCTTTGTCGCCGCTTTTGTCTCTGCCACAGCCGCCGTCACCTCCGCCATTATCATTACTACTACCGCTACTACCTCCAGAAGATCCCTCAGATTTTGTGGCATAAGCATCCATACTGATAGTCATATTGCCTTTGAGAATACCTGCAGATGTTAAAGAAAACGCTAGTGTAAAGATAAAGAATAGTATAAAGAAACGGTAAGCTCTAGTATGTAAGAGCTTTGCAGCAAAGGCTGCGGCCAGGAAATCTGCTTTGATGCAAATAACAAGAGTCAGAGTGGCAAATGGATTCCTCTAAACAAACAGACAGGGTTGTCACATCAGTGTCAATAGCAAATAATAATATGGTTACTACCTATCTAACTACAATACCTTCTTTGACCTCGTCTTTCTCCACATAAAAGCACCTAGAATTCCTATCCAAACGTAATAAATTATCTTTGAATATACGCCCAACCCAACATTGACTGACGCAAAGCCTACATAAGCAACCTCTATGCCAGCAGCAATCGTAAGAACACCTGCAAATATTGCTATTGCACCAATCCATCTGCCAACTATGCGACTAAGCGTAATTGCAATACCAAATATTATTGCTACTGTACCTTGGAGAATGCGATATATACTATTAGTCCCAATCTCAGTCCATCTAATTCCTTCTGCAACTCTAAATGCTGCCATCTTCTCTTCAGCAGGTGCAATGACCCAAGAATCTACTGCACGCTTAAGTGCTATCCCATCTACAGCCTGGAGAATAGAAAGTGTACTTGCTGCTATTATTACTGTGGCAAATGCAATCCAAGCTAATACAGAAACTGTCATAGATTCGGACTGTACAAGCAATCGGAATAGAGCCACAAATCCTCCAGCAAAAATTAGAATGTCTCCTACGAACTGGCCTATATGAGCGGCTATCCATGGAGGGCTATTGGCATATTCTGTAAATACACGTAGGTGGTTGGTTGGATCTTCTCTGCCAGCATGAAACGCGCTAGATATGATAAAAATAGCAAGACCAATAAGAAATGTGATTGACCCAATTCTGAGTAAGGGACGTCTATATTGAAATGTCGTTTCGTGCATATTCCCACTACTATTTACATCATATTATTTATAGACAAAAAATTAGAAGTGATTCAAAGAAATGCTGACGAACTTGCAAAAATTATTATCAGTACATGTTTACGACCAATTATGACATTTTCTCTAATAATTCTCAGAATATGGTAAGGTATTCTTTCATGATTATTTCTCAAATCAAAGGGAACTTTTGAGCCAAGAACAAAGCACAGTTCAATATCAGCAGTAGTTTTTACAAATCAAAATATGTTTTACTAATAGTAAAATAAACCGCTATAGTTAGCACAACCAAGGATGGTGGCGGTTTTCTGCATGGACATGAACAATCCTAGCGCTATGAGCTCAGAGGATTATCATCATTATCGTTATTCTTATAATAAATCTAAGAGGATCTTCGGTTTAGGCTCTCATGATCCAAAATACTATGATCAAATTATAACAAAACTAAATCTTCAGGCAATGGAGCAACAGCATGAACGTAGTATATTGCAAGATCAAACAGCAAGTAGTAGGAATAATAAGAAAAGAATACTTCTTGTTGACGATGAACCTGACATTTGTATGGTTTATCAAATGGTGTTAGAAGATGCAGGCTATGAGTGCATATCATATACAGATCCGGTCAAAGCACTGAAGGAATTCAAACCATACTTTTATGATTTGATTTTACTTGATATCAAAATGCCTGTACTAAATGGATTTGAGCTTTGCAAAAAGATAAGGGAGGTGGATAAAGCAGTACATATCATCTTTATAACAGCTTCGGAGTCATATTACGAGAAGTTTAGAGGTCAACAATTTGCAGACTTAACTAAGATTAACTATATTCAAAAACCAATTGGAAATGAAGAGCTGGCACGATTAGTAAATATGATAATAGCAAATTCAATATCCATAGATAGTAATTGCATCAATATGGCAAAGTATAGTATGATGTGCAACACTAATTATACTTTCAGCATATAAAATAAGTTAATTCCATAACGGAATCCTTTCCTTATCCATATCAATTCAATCCTAGACGTTACAGAATATAACAATTACATGTTGTAGTACAGCTCATTACCATAATAGTAAAAGTATATATGAATTCCATAAATGAGACAGCCAAATTGAATGTGGCATACGAAGATAATTTTGTTTGCCTATACCGCCTAGGCTTGCTCAGCAAGTCAAAAAAGAAATCAACTTACTATAATATCACAATATCATAATCTTGTTTATTCTCTGTATCAAAGTTTCATTGTCAACAGGTTTTACAATAACTTGGCTTTCATCTATTGTGGGAAAGTATTTGGTAAGTTCTTGATAATTTGAAATAGCTGACAAAAAGCATACCCTGATTTTGTTATCTATCTTTCTTAATTCCTTATATAGACCAAGACCAGTTATTTTAGGCATTCGTATGTCAAGGAGAGCCAAATCATAAGAACCAGCAATAAAACTTCTTAATGCCAAAATGGGATCACTAAATGCTTCTGTTTTAAAACCATTACTCTCTAATACTATTTTTAATGCTAGTAGAATATCCGGTTCGTCGTCCACTACTAGAATTCTATGTTGGTAGATATCGTCTTTCATTAAGTCATTCTTATACGATAAAATCTAGCAATCACAATAAATAATGTTTTATGGATATAATGTGGTAAAAATACCATAGCATGGAAAAAACACTGAAAGATAGCTGTCCTCAATGAAGTTTTAGCATAGCCGGCTACGATTGGATCAATAAAAACGGTGTTATCGTGATACGAAGTCTATTCTACTGCTTCTCAAAAGGTATCACGTGACAGTACTTACATTTGCTCTAAGGATATGTATGATTATGATTACTTATCTATGCCTAATAGTAAATTCTCAGCTTAACTCTAGTGCTGATCACAACGTAGATTGATAAAGATAAAAATCTGAACCACGTAATATTTACGAGGAAAAAAAATAAACTTTGAGCACAAGCTTTTGTGTTAGAATGGAGAAGATCTAAGGTAGTAGAAATGAGAGCTAGAGGTATGACTCATGGAGAAATAGCTCATGAGTTACAAGTATCAAAGGCTTCCATTACTTCTGACACTGCATACCTGCGCGAGCAGGCTAGAGACTCTATCAAGGAATATGTGACTGAGCATTTACCAGAACAATACCAGGTATGTCTTTCAGCGTTAAATACTGTACTCAAACATGCATTTGAAATACTGCAATTCTGAGTTTATCGACTTGGGCATCTTCTTCCAAATTCCAAAATAACAGCTCGGTCATTACTACTAAGTACTACTGAGTTTGCCAACGATAGGGACAGAATTATCACATCTCTAACACTTAACAGAGTTACCGGATATCTCCAAGGTTTCGATGGCTTGCAAGCGTTGTTGTTCCATTTGTTCTATTTGCTGCTAATTCAAAAGTTCCAAGAATCTAAGGTAACGCTAGCGTGACAAATCTATTACTCATCTCTGACAGTGACTTTTATGATCTTTGCTTGCTCAGTTTCGATAGGCGCATCTGCAGAATCAGTTTTCAAGGATGCTATTCTGTCAACTACATCCTCCATTCCTGATATCGCTCTTCCAAATACTGTGTATTTACCATCTAGAAAGTCTGAATCTTTTAAAACTATAAAGAATTGTGAACCAGCGCTATTTGGATCCTGTGACCTTGCCATAGATAATGCTCCGCGAGAATGTTTATTCTTATTGAACTCTGCTTTTATATTCCAACCAGGGCCACCTGTTCCCCATTTGTTTTTATTATTAATGTCTCGTGTATTGGGGTCTCCTCCTTGTATTACGAAACCCGGTACAATTCTGTGGAATATCAAACCATTGTAAAAACCCTTCTTTGCTAATTGTTTAAAATTCTCAACTGTTTTTGGTGCATCTTTTGGATAAAATTCTATCTCTATATCACCAAAGTTGGTTGTTATAGTAACACCGCCATCAGTATTTTTTGTCATAATGACAAAACTTCGAAGCTGCTATATATTATATGTGCCATCTTGCACTTTGATAGAGTCTAATGTGTAGCCATGGTGAATGTAATATATTTGAACAATTAGAATGGCTCGGATTAATTAAGGATAAGTGGAATTAGATTAAATCAGCAACTTGTTGTGGTGTTAGTTGTCTACTAGCTTCTTTTGAATTTACTTGATATGAGTCTAATTTGCTGCATACTTCTTCCTGTTCCATTTGTATGATTCAGAAGATTTCTTTACAGAACAAGCAATATTTGAGACAGAAAAAAACTAAATCCTACATGAAAAATATAATGCGAGATTTGGTATAATCCAATAACCTACTAATGTAATCTAGTAAAAATGTTTTATGATTTATACAAACAAGATATTATGACCCGCCTGGCAGATAAGAACATATTCGCCTTATAAACTGCCTGGGTACTGCTACGCCACATCTTTGATACTTCACAGAGTTACCATAGTCGGATATCTCCAATGATTCTGTGGTTTGTGATCGCTTCTTATCCATTTCTTGTATCTCTTCTAAAGATGGAATCTCTAAAGGGTCATTCAATATGATGTTAGTTCTTATGTATCTCTTCGGCTAGCTATAATCATAACGTTCTCCATCCTTCCATCCATGAACACTTAATTTATCCTACCACAGTATAAAACAGACTGTGAAAACTATAAGGTAATCCTAGTTTTTTAAAAAGGAACGAAGCAACAGGTATAAGAAGTGGCAAACATGCTATAGCTACGATATCAATAACTTGAGCTGTGAAAAATGTATGAAGTATGGTACAAACCTAATGGGTCTGTAGATAGTAACGCTTGCGATTCCTAATATTGTTAGAGAAATGAACCTGAAGCGAAATTTGACATTCCCATTCTTAGTAATATATTTTAAGGTCTTTTCTAATAAAAGTACTCTTTATTATCTTCTATATATGGTATAATTTTCTTTAGAATAATTGAATCAGCTTCTGCATCAATATCAAACGTTAGCAACAACAAATATCTAACCTTATTTGTTCCGTCTTTAATTGGAACCGTTGCTTTAACTAAATTTGTATATCTACTTATCGAGTACTGTATATCACCTATTTTTGATTTGAATGTATTGCGTGTTGCAGCACGAATGGCCGCTTGTGCTGCTGCTCGTGAACTTTCTTCAGGTGTCATTAATGGAACTAATCCTTGTCTATATGCTGCAGCTATTAGATGGCCTACATTATCCACAATTTTGGTAGATCTGATAAAATAATCTCTGTTGAGTACTTGCTTGCAGAAGCTTTGAAGGTAATAATCATCATCAATGGCAGCTACCACAGCATATATACAGTCTCTCCCTGTAATAACAGCTTCAAACTGTTAATAGATGCTACTTACTGTTTAAGCAGCATCAATTATCACTCAAATACAAGGTTAATAATGACTTTGAGGAAAGAAATAAGTTGTTGCTGTTGTAGCAGTGGTCATTACCTAATAGTATCTTCAATTACGATTCTCTGTTAAGTTATTTGCGGGTAATAAGTATGAGGTTGATAAAGAAGAATCAAGCGAGCCTGATTACGATGAAGATAAAGATCAGCTAGAAGAAGAACAGGAAGGGGAAACAGGGGAAACACCAACTAACCAAGTTTTGTGAAGTCATTTATTGCTAGATGTTCTTCTCTTGGCTGTCCTTAATGGTTATATAAAACTGACACAGTGGCAATATCAATTATGAATAATCATCAATCGAAAACCACTTTTGTAGTATTAGCAGCAGCGATAGCAG
>JBKOWU010000040.1:0-1925 GCA_046724555.1 Thermoproteota archaeon
CAATTTCAACTGTAGGAGGATAATATGTATCAACTTCAGCGTAAGTAAAATCAATATGAATAATTTTCTTCTTTAGATTTCTATTCCAATTTTTGGGGCTATACTCTACAAGATCGTAGCCTACAGCAATAACCAAGTCAGAATCCTTCATTGCCATCTGGGAGTGATCGGCCTCTTTGATTCCAATCGTTCGCAAATGTCTCTCAGATTTGTCTGAAATAATACCTTTTGCCATAAACGTGTTCATAGAGTACATTCCTGTATTCTCTACAAATCGTCTCAAGCTAGCGCTTGCATTACCTCTTATAACACCATTTCCTAATAGCAACAAAGGTTGTTCTGCTTCTGCAATCATCTTTGCTGCCACTTCCACTAGTTTATGGGATGGCTTTGGTCTTGACAATTTTTGAGTTCTTTTTATTGGTTCAATGGTAGAATTCTGTTTGGCTATATCTCGTGGCAATACAAGATGTACTGCACCTGCTTTCTCTTCTAATGAAATCTTAAAAGCTCTTCTTGTAATTTCTGGAATGCTATTAGCATTGCGGATTGACCAACTCCATTTGGTAATTGGTTTGAACATGGTTACAGCATCCATGTTCTGGTGAGATTCCTTATGTAGTAGATTACTGTCAGTTTGTGCTGTTATTGCTAATATGGGAGATCTATCCATATTTGCATTTGCAACACCTGTAGTTAAATTTGTAGCGCCTGGACCCAACGTGGATAGGCAAACTCCAACTTTTTGTGTTATTCTGCCATAAACATCAGCCATAAAAGCCGCTGCTTGTTCGTGTCTTACAAGGATGAATCTAATTTGCTTTGAGTCCAGCAAAGATATCATAAGATCATTTGTTTCTTCTCCAGGCAAGCCAAAGATATATTCGACGCCTTCCTCCTCCAGGCATTTTACGAAAAGATCTGAGGCCTTCATTATATGGTTATCAAGTCCTTAATATTGATCATCAGTATACATTAATATTGAAATGTGTCTTACATGAAAAGATTACACAGGACATTAGAAAGTCTTTAGTGCTTCCATCATTTGCTTTGATTGGTACCGGTCTTAAATGCTTTAATTTCCTTCTAGTGTAAATTACAATAGTAATGAAACACTGCGACATGTTACTTGTAATATATGAAAATTATCTATTCATTCATATAGGATAGAAATCAAGCGGTTTGTCTACCCTCGTGGCAACTCCATAAATAAATATTCCAAATCCTATTACACCAATGACAACAAATACAAGTTCAAGGTCAATAGGTAATACACTTTTGATTTTAGAAGGAGTAGTATATGGCAATTCCCCACCTGCATTTGTTTCCTCTTTTACAAATTGTGATCCATAAAATATAGTACCGGCAAAACCAATTGCGGCTATTACTATTCCTAGAATAATGATAATCCAGTTACCTTTAGGGATCGGACTATTGCTGTTCTCTGATGACTCCTTTTTTTCTTGGCTTACTACTCTTCTTGAAAAGAATTTGTCAATATTACCTAGTCCCAAGTGAGTTCATCTCAAATGTTAGATGACTTAAGAAATAAAACTTGTGTTTCTATTGCAGTTGTTATCTGCCATTTGCATTTGTTTGCAATTACTTGTTCATTCAAAATAAATGGTCGCAAATTGATGATTCTGCTATTGACAAATATAATAAAGACAAGAACTCTGAGACCCTCTATCATGTTCGATTAAATATAATATTATGTTAGAAGAAATATCGTGGTAAACAGAAAGGATACACACAACAATAACAAAATGACGAGGAAAAAGAATAAGAACAATAAAACTAAAAGCATAAAGAGAAAACGCTATAGTTTAGGAGCAGTATTTGATAAACACGTCAAACATGAATTCCAGGACCGTGATGTAGATGCAACCATGAAAACAATGGTTGGAGAACCATATGTACATCAC
>JBKOWU010000154.1:0-3488 GCA_046724555.1 Thermoproteota archaeon
AAAAAAATGAAAGAAAACATAAATATTACGGCGAGAAGCCATATTCTAAATTGACAAACACCAATAATGAGAATATTGTGACAAAATATTCAAAGATCAGTATAGCTCCAATTACGAGAAGAACAATGCTTGTGATTGCTGTATGTATTCCTCTAGTATTAGCCATTGCTGTAGGTTCTGTTTCACATCAGGTAGCAAATGCACAGCTTACCCCAGCACAGCAACAGGCTCTTCAAAGCCTTGCGACAACAGGCTTTACTAATCAAGAGTCAGTATCTGTTGGCGGACAGAATTTCTCGATTCCGTATAGTATTAGAGAGGGTCAAGTTGTTGCAATAGTACCAGCTCCACCCACAACTAGCATTGACGTGATCCTTGCCCCCACGCAGTCTGCTAAACAATATGGGGTTTTCACTATGCAGATACCCAGACATCTATTAGATTCCAAAAATCCAGATGGTAGTGATAAAGCATTTCGTGTAACAATAGATGGACATGGTCTATCATGGAAACAAATGCAAAGCACCAATACCTATAGAACAATAGGTGCTTACTTTGGTGGCAGCAATGGTTTCCTACAGGTATTTGGTACCCAAATCGCACGCTAGAATGGATGGAATAACAGGTAGCCATCATTCAATTCTTTTTTATTCAAAGATTTACCAACCTCTTCTGCTCTTGACTGAAGATTAATTATTTAAACTTGATATACAAAACCAAATTATGAGAAGACTATCGCTAAGACAAGTATCAGCTCTTAACTGTACACGCCATATATTTCTAAAAATTCGCGTACGATCGTATTTTACAATTAAAGAGGGTAAAAAGGTGCCAGTACATTTGCAAAACGCACATCGTGCGTTTTTTTAACTACCAATCTTTATCACTATAATTTTTCTTACATATTGCCCTCAAACAAGTCTTCGTCTTTATGTTCTAACTTAGTAAACGACAAAATGTTCAACCTCCGTTTCTGTCCTATTCTCATAGACGATAAGTAATATTAAAATTCCAACCTGTCTATTAAAATTCATTTATATATATCACTGAAAACATAAGTGTAGTTGAAATATAATGGCTGCTGTAGTTTCTAGAAAGTTTGGCGAAGACACACTTCAATTTTTAGGTAAGAAGGTATATATTGAAACCTCCGACCAGAAAGTTTGCAATGCAAATGATGCAGTCGGTACAATTTCCGATGCGTATAGTACATCAACATTAGGAGTTGGAGTACATAGTACGTTAAGTACTCCTGCCAGTGATAGTAGTAGAGACTTTGTTCTAACGTAGCAGATTAAACCAGTGCAAGGACTCCTACAGTCACAAGTCCAGCAACAAACTGGCCAATTCCCGCAAACATCCAAGACAATTGTACGTGAACATCGAACCACCACCACCCTTCATCCCCTCCATAAAAGTAATAGCTAATATAGATCATGGTGAAGTTAATGATTATAAAAAAAGACATAGCCAAACTAGAAGTTCAATTCCGAGTTGCTCTCCCTCCTCTCACCATAAAAGCGCTACCTGCCACCATACAAGACAATTTCCCGCCAAACCAGCGTTTATACAGAATAGTTTGGGTATCGTCATCTCTCAATATTCAGTGATCTATTGCAATAAAGCAAAGCCCACTTTCCCAAAGTAAGTTAACATGACTATTGATTAATTTGATAAATAAAGGCTAAAGATTAACCGTTGCGATAGCTCTTTTCGTGCTTTGACATCTCTACTGATTGTAGACTTGTCTTCACCCAATTAGGAAGCAATCTCTGCTTAACTCATGGATTGAGCTAACATGGAGTCTATTTTCCTTCTATGTTCTTCAACTCAACTTATTATTTTTGTTGTTATGCATCCAAACCCATGACATGCAAAACCAAAAGAAGAGGACGACTATTGGACTGAGCAATTAGTGAGAGGATTTACACGAAGAATGACGTTTATCACAGCAGTACTAGCATATGTTGATTCTCAATATAATAACTATATACTACACAACAGTTTTAACACTATGTTAAAAAAATCTTCGGTATTCATGATGGTGCTCTTAGTATCCGCATCATTGATTGGAATAAGTAGCATATATCAGTATGTAGAAGGGCAGGGACCATCAGGTGCAACACCAAAACCGCAACAAAAGGCCATGTATGTTACAGGCATTGTAAATCGTGTTATAAACTATGCTTCTTCATCTGAGAAAGCCTGTATTGCAGTGGTACAACTTCCTAGTGACAGACCAAATAATCTCAAACTTAAACCTGGGGAGCTTATAGCGTTACTAGCTCCGAACGAGAGTTTTTGTACTTTATTTGGTCTATCGAAAATAGGCAAAACACAAATTCTAGTCTTCACCAGCGCTCAAATAACAGCTTCAAGCCTACCTCCTGCTATACAGGCAGATCCCATAACTCAATGGAAAGACTACTATATATATAGAGTAATTCGAGTGGATATATAATAAAGGCAACTCCTTTACCCATTTTTTATATATTTATATAAGGAGAATTTACTTTTTTGGAGGCTGACAGTTCCAACTACACAATACAACCTTTACACGCATAAAGCCAACGTTTACGTATTTTTAAATTCAAATGCACGGATAGTAAGCGTGTATGTGCAACACACTAGAAAATTAAGCGGGAAGAAGTGCAACAAATGAGCACAAAGATGCAACAGATCATCGAATGGCGTAGAGCCAAGTCATGGAGTTGTTAAGCATGGGTGAAAACAACCAATCAGAAATGGCAAGGATATCGCAGGTTGTAAAGTCCATTGTATGCAGGGATATAGCATACTGAATACATCAAAAAATACATTGACGAGCGACTTCCAGAAGAATATGAGAAGTATCTAGTAGGATTAAATGGAATCACAAAAGAAATACAGGATACAGCACATGGTACAGAAGATAAAAGAGAAAAGATACGGGAGTTATCATTAGCCAAAGAGTGCTATCCTACGAAGCTGAATCTACTCACTAATGGTACTGTAGCT
This sequence comes from Thermoproteota archaeon, assembly GCA_046724555.1. Taxonomy (GTDB): domain Archaea; phylum Thermoproteota; class Nitrososphaeria; order Nitrososphaerales; family Nitrososphaeraceae; genus JAFAQB01. The sequence goes on from JBKOWU010000154.1 coordinate 2,998, forward strand.
AGAACAGAAACGAGAGATAATATCTGCAACAACCACAAATCAAGTTTTTTGAAATCCCTACACATGATTTCAAATGCGATTACATTTTCATTTAAGGTTGGATAAATATGATATTTTCTAATTATATATCCTATACACCATCCCAAAGTTTGACATTGTAGCCATAAGCCTTATCTATAGTCGTTCCTGGTGACATTATCAGCATGCATAAGATTCAATATCATATGATCATTTTTCTGTTGTTCACGATGTTGTTTTCAGGACTAACTTATTTTCCAATAAAACCAACATTTGCACAACTCCAATCATCAACTCCGGCAACTTCTGCACAAGCCGGACAATCTCAGTCCCAACAACCTAGCCAATCCCAGGATAGACTAGAAACAGGAACGGAACCATCATTGTTACCATCCGCGCAACCTCCAACTCCACAAGTTGCTATAGCGCCTCCAACATCAAATCAACAAAGATTACAGGTAAGCTTCACGTCA
>JBKOWU010000130.1:0-8862 GCA_046724555.1 Thermoproteota archaeon
TTGTCTTTATATCAGTGTCAGACAATGAATTGCTAAAATGCATAACACATTTTATATTTTTGCAATGACTCAAACCAAAAGAATGTCCTAATTCATGAACTGCTTCCTTGACTAGTCTTTGGCAGAAGACAGATTTATCTGGTTTTAATCCATAGAATTCTTGTCTTATCCTCAGAAGATAAATTGCTGATATGCTGCCATCCAAGTGTGCTTCTCCAAATACAAAATTCAGCTTATCAGAATATGCGTCGAAATCGCAAATAGCAAGTATCTTTGTTGTTATTCTCCTTCTTTCTTTGGAATATAATTTCTTGTACTTATCTGAAAGCCATTGTAAGATATCACTTGATTTCCATTGATTTCTTTGGTTGTCAAATAGTAGTAGTTGTCGTTGTTCTGGGATTTCTTTTATTGCTGGTGCTGTAACAATAGAAGGCTTAAACTCTTTTAATAGAGCCTTTTCTAGCAAAGAGAGAATATCTTTATCTGGCTCAAATAAGACTGGTTGAAGAATGATTTGCATTATTGTTAATACTACATCGACATTTGCTTATTTCAATAATTCCATAGAAGGGATTTTGTAAAATGTAACGTACGAGATACATGCAGAATATACATAAATCATTACAGAAATGGCTTGACTCCTTTAATGGATAAACAAGAAACTTCACATTATTATACATAATATTATGTCGTTTGCCCAAGAAGAATCTTTTTGGCTGTGCTGCTTGCAGCATCTACTGCTATATCACGCAATGCCTTTGCTGTCTCCTGTCCCAATTTGGCCAATGTGTGTTTGTACTTTATTGCAGCCACTTTAGTTTTAGGGTTCTCTGCGATGATATCGTCTAAACTATTTTTGAGTAGCTCTTTTTCTTTGGTATTAATCTTGTCTTCAAATTCAACAAGTTCTCTTGCAGCATCTAATTTTGCTTTGGTCCAAGGGAAGGGTCTACCACATTTATTACAAAATTTTGGTACGTCATAATCAACTAGCAGTACTACATTTGGGCTCCTATATGAGCCTCTGATAGGAGAGTTACAATCAGGACATTTTATGATGGTAGGTTTGCCACAATCTTCACAAAATTCTTGCATGCTTGATTTGGAAGACTCTATCCCAGATGTTATTACGTGTCCATTGATACAAATCTGAGCGGTCTCTTCATAATAACCTTCTACATGCTTGTGACCAATATCTTTGATTAATTGTTTACGATTGCTCAGCTTTTTTGCATTTACTTCCAAATTGGACATGCAACTGTTCCTCTACTATTGGCTTTTCGCTTCCTAAGAATTTCCTTACATTTTCTACCGCTCGGTGTTAACCTTAGCTGCATTCCGCAACACGGACAGAAAAACCCCTCATGATGCATGTAAACCTCGCACCTTCTGCAATATTTTTTACCAGATAAATAATTGCTTTTACCAAACACTATCTTTTTAGAGTATATCCTTTCACATATATTTCTGCAAACCAATGGGGAACATTAGAACAAAAATAAGATGTTGTTAAAACTATTGGACCTCTATTGAGGGATGGAGTATATAATTTGCTTGTACAAATGAGTCAATTTCTTTCACATACTCAGCAGAACCTAAAAGCAGTAAGTTATCAAATATTAAGATATTCAAGGACTTGGCTTTCATCTCTTACTTGGTTTGTAATATTTCCTGTCAGGTATGAACGTCCTAGAGTTACAGTGAGTTTCTAATAGTTGCAATACATTAATACTACAATTTTCGTGAACATAACAAAGGTTAATACAGCATGGTACCTCCTGTATGATGGGGATGAGGTAAGTATTCGCTGCTCCAGACTGAGTGAATAGCAATGAAGATCTCGCGACGGACTGACCCAGAAATGTAATGACGATTGTGAAATGCCACATATATTAAATACCCGAATACAAAGTGCAGGATAATTAGATTACAGAATGTTGTACATTAAGCTTTGATGTCATAAAATAATAATAATATTTTGACAATCTGAAACCATATAAAAGGCTGGATTAAAACTAAATAGGTTTTACTTAATAATAGTGGGTAAACATAACTACAATCTGCATTAGTTCTTGTCACCTCATTATGGTGTAATTTTGGATGGGTGTTTAAGGTGTGTGCGTTTTTGGTAAAAAGGATCATTGTCGGATAACGACTATTAGTGGATTAACTTCAACGACTAAAAACTCATTAAATCAATGAAGAATAGAGATTATTATTACAACTAGTCTCTATAACAACTTTTGACTTTAGCTGTCATAATCTCAAGGGATGGTAATACAAACAAAAGGCTAGAGATACCTCCAAGTAACCAAGCAGTGACATAGCCTAAATGTTGAACAACAAATGAAAAGAAAATTGGAACCCAAAATGCACCAAATAATGATAAGCCATTAACCCATCCTATAGCCAAGGTATCATACGAACTTTTTGTTATTGTTGACTTCATGTCATCTTCGTTGCTAATTTCTGTCCTTCTCTTTCTATTTGTTTCCTTAGCTGAAGCATAGGCTATAGTAAAAACTGCAGCTGAAAAGATGCCTACCAAGACATTTGAAATTCCAGCTATGTACAGTCCTGAAGGTGGTGTTGTTGTAATGGCAATTCCTGCTACACCTATTGACATTACTAGACCACACACAAGCAAAAGTCTCCTTATATTTTTGGTCTTATCATATATTCTTCCAAAAATAGGTGCTGATATAATACCAGATATTAAACCTAAACCAGCGATAAGACCAGCCGTTGATGGATTTACTTTCAAATAATCTTCCAAGTAAAATACTATAAACGTCAGAGGTAAACCCCATGCTATTTGTGCTCCAAGTAATACTAAACCGAAAGCAAACAGATTCTTGTCAAATAACACTTTGCCAATATTTGATTTCATGATTTGAAAATGTTTTCCTTTTGCTCTTTGTTGTTGTGATTGTTGCTGCAGCTTCTCTTCTACTTCCCCGTCTTTCCATGGTAAGAAAGCAAATAAGAATATACTGCTGATCAATCCAAGGGCACCACTTAACAATAGGCTTTGCCTCCACCCTATTATTTCTGCAAGAATTGCCCATCCAAATATCCCTATGATTCCTCCTACTGAATGAGCTGAATTTAGTAATGCTACTGCAAATCCTTCCGATCCTCTTCCCAGATATCTTGTAATCAAAGTAACACTTGAACCAAAAAATAACGCCATACCAAGACCCACCACAAACCGCAGTATTTCGATTTGTTGTAAATTAGAAGATAAACCGCACAGGAGTGCTGCTGACGATGCTATTGTTATTCCATATATTGCAGTTCTTCTAGAACCCTTTATAGCAGCAAGAATTCAACCAGGTACTTGAAATATGCCTACACCTATCAAGAAGCTTGTAGTAAGCAATCCGAGCAAAGAGATGTCTTGTTTGAAGTCTGAAGATATATGGGAGAATGTAGAAGCGATATTAAACCAATTTATTGCGTATATTATCCTGGCAAATAACAGACTCGAAACGGCCCAACGATTGATTTTATTCAATTTTTGAGATTTATTATAATTGATATAAATATAGATCTTAATATCCAGGTAAGGAGGGGAACTATACCAAAGATACCTACGGTAATGGAAGCCATTTTATAATACTTCTTATAAAACATGTTTTAGTATACTTGCAAGTGATACTGAAAAGTAAACTAGTTGTCCTTACAATGGTTACAACATCATTGACATTTGTAGTTGCAGCAGTAGCCGCCTCCTCCTCCTCTGTAGCAGTAAATATATTCTCACTCAGTCGGCGTTTGCTCAAAAACGTATAACCGCCTCCAAATGACCTTATACCCCCTTATCGCCTTCCAAGTGGAAATACCCTTACCGCGAACTCAATTTCAAGTAATACAACAAAATAGAAGGAAGAGATCATGAAAAGTACATACAAACAAAGGATTAGTATTGAGGCTGTTTATGACGAAGAATCAGACAGAAGAATACTCTTTGCCCATTTTCTTTATATTCTACCGCAGTATAGCTCCAAGCTACTCCGAGGTAGTTTTCCATCATCCGTCCAGGAGTATCACATTGACGAACTCTCATTCATACATTAATGAATTTTATTTAGCAAATGGTATAAAAGAATCATTAAAGGAGCATGGTTTTGATAAGCTTGCTATTGAATAAAGTAACCAATGATTGCAGAAGTATTGTGTATAGAATTGCATGTTGCCAACATAATACACATTGCCGCAATGAAATATTGTGGTTCAAAAACAGAAATACCACAACATGACCAAAGAAAGTGAGCCTGAACCGCTAAAGGATATAATAGAATCAGATCAAGCGGTTGAACCAGATGCGAATGTAGCTGAAGAACTAAGAATGTTACCAGAAGATAAAGAAAGCATCGAGAGAGAGGAAATGGTAACGGCATATGCCACGGGTAAGTTGCCATTAGTAAGGTATGTTATTAGCAAAAAGCGACAAAGGCTACAGATAGAAGAGAATATTTTAATCAACGTATCAAAGCAGTTGGATAAGCAAACTACTGAAATTGAAAGAATGAGTTCACTACTTCAATCTATTCGGAAATATGTTAAATCTCGGAGAAGACAACAATCAGAGTTGATAAAGCAGCTGCAATCGCAGATAAACAAGATGCAAAAACAGGCATCACAAATTCAAAAATATGTAATAAAAAGGAATAGTGTAATGTAACGTGATCAATGCTTAACGCTATGCTATTATTAAATGGATATATTGGATGGTTACGTTCATTGTAGTCTCATATATTTTATGTACTGAAATAAAGTAGTAAGATTGTCAATTGTTGACTTGGTAAATTAAGTATTAGATGAAATAAATATATACATATATATAATCATCTAGGTTCTAGCGATAGTATAAGTTAAATGCGGTATCTTACATAATTGCGTACAGCAATGGAAATTCTCTATGATCATCCACTTTACAGACCGCCATCTGAGGCTAGTTCCTTAATATTTCAAGTCACATTAGGATGCTCTTTTAACAAATGTTCATTCTGTAACATGTATCGCACAAAGGAATATGCAGAGAGACCATGGGATGAAATAAAAACGGAAATCGACTTGAATGCCAAGGCATATCCGGAAGCTTCACGGATATTTCTTGCAGATGGAGATGCGCTGAATCTTTCTACAGACAGGCTAATTCAAATTTTGGAATATATATATGCTAAATTTACAAACTTGAAAAGGGTATCATGCTATGCAATGCCAAAAAATTTGCTTCAGAAGAAAGATGATGAATTGGATAAACTAAAAAGTATGGGACTTAACATGTTTTATATAGGGATTGAAACTGGCAATGACATTCTTTTGAAGAAGGTGACAAAAGGTGCAACAAGTAAGGGAGTCCTTCAGAGCTGTAAGAAAGCAAAACACCATGGGTTTATTTTATCCTGCATGATAATTCTGGGACTTGGTGGAAGAACATATACTAATGAACATATTGCTGATACTGCCAGACTCGTGAGTGAAATCGCTCCTGATTATTTGGGGGCATTGACATTATATTTAGAAGATGGAATTTACAGTGAATTTATGACCAAATTCAATGAACCTTTTATTCCCTTGGATGACATAGAGATTTTAGATGAGATTGGAAGACTTGTTTCAGAATTTAATTCTGCAACACCAGTGACATTTAGGGCAAATCATGCATCAAATGTCTATTCACTAGGAGGCACTATTCCCCAAGATAAAGAAAAGTTACTATCTTTAATAAAAGAATTGAAACATCACCCAGAAATGCTAAAGCCCAAGGTATTACGAAGGTTCTAGTTACTAACTAGCAGTATTTCATGTAGTATGCCTTGAGTATACCTCTGCTTTTATTCTTTCAATTATGGCACAATCAAAAGTGTCATTATATTGAAAACAAAACTTAAGTTAATGCGTACAATCAACCTAAAACACATTACGATAAGTATTAGTGGTCAATCTAAAATCAAAGATGCAATGAATACGTCAATATGTCAGACATATACTCAATGCCTATTAACATCTTTGTTGTGTGTGGATAAGTAGTAAGCCAGATCAATAGAGCAGGGACTGAGGCGCATACGATAATTGTAAGAATGATCAGCCATACGGCAGTCATCTTCTCAACCATGATTTAGCAATTTTCAACATGGCATATAAATAAGTATCTACAAATAGCTCGTGTATGCATACATAAAAATTATAATATAGCTAACATTTTTGGTACATACGCAATAAACTGTAAATCATGTTCGAAGATACTTGGTCTTGGATATATGAATAACTGATAATGAATAAAATTTTGATCAAATAAATAATAGGGGAGAAATGCGTGTGCTCTTTCAGATAAAAAGTATTGATTTCATGTCTATGCAAATATTTGATAGTTATAAATTATTTTTTGTAATAGCATATAATATTTCCAACAAATGTGCTTATAATATATTATTTAATCTTTATATGAATAATATATCAAAATATTACGAGCCCCCTGCAACAAATAAAAAACAACGTTTATCTTATTGCAGAAATAATAGATAACTACAGAAATCCACCAGTTTCTGTGGCCCTTTAGGTGGGCCTATTTAAATCAATTACCTAGAATGGCAATTGGAAAAAGATAGACAAGTACATTTACCGACGTTTGCTCATGACATAATATTATGGCATTTTAAGCAGAAATAATATATTTTTTATGACATATGACTAGCTTATCAGTATTTTCTCCATAGAAAGCGTTCTAAAATAGAGTACGAATGACAGAATTAAAGAAGTTTATGCATATTAATCTCCATAACTTCATATATATATCTCAACATATTAGAACAAATAATTTGTATAAAAATAGGATTATAAATAAGCATATTTGACTGTCCTCTGCTAATAAATGAAGTTACTAGAATACCAGGGTAAGGAGTTATTTAACCAATATGGCATAAGAATTCCAAGATCGCATCTTGTTAGCGACGTAAAACAGGTGAAACAGACTGCAAGAAAACTCGGTTATCCATGTATATTGAAGTCTCAACTTTCTGTTGGAGGCAGGGGGAAAGCTGGTGCCATTCTGAAATGCAAAACAGAATCTGAACTTGTGCCAAAATTTAAAGAACTTATGAATAAAGAGGTGAAAGGTGAGCTACCAACTCACATTTTAATTGAGGAAATAGTAGATATAAGAGGAGAACTCTACTTATCACTTTTCCTTAATAGAAGCAAGAGGTGCTACTCCTTGATTGCATCAGCAGAAGGTGGAGTCGAAATCGAGAATGTGGAAAATAAAGTCATTATAGATGTATTGATCGATCGGCTCTCTGCAAATACTGCAGAAGATGTAGCTCATAAACTAAAGCTGTGTACAAAGACTAGGGTCTCATTTACAGATTTCACAATGAAGCTTTCGAAGCTTGTGAGAGAAAAGGAAGTAGAGCTTGCAGAGATTAATCCAGTAGGCGTACTCAATGATGATTCTCTTATCGCACTTGATTCAAAAGTCATTATAGATGACAATGCAATGTTCAGACATCCTGAATTAAAAAAATATGAACATATCTCGGAATTGGAGGCACAGGCTGAAAAAAGTGGATTTTCTTTGGTGGAGTTAGATGGAAATATTGCAATTATTGGAAATGGTGCAGGGTTAGTAATGTCAACATTAGATATGGTCTCATATGCTGGCGGTAAAGCAGGTTCGTTCCTTGACTTTGGCGGTAGTGCAACCACTGAAACAATATACGAGGCACTGAAGGTAATCAGCAACATAAAAAGAATTGATGCAATTCTCGTAAACCTATTTGGTGGAATAGTAAAGACTAACCTTGTTGCACAGGCGATTCTCAATGCATATAATAACAATCTAATTTGCGTCCCTGTCTTTGCAAGGATCTCTGGGGCAGAATCTGAAAAGGCGAAAGAAATATTGAAAGGTACTCAAGCGAAACTATATGATACTGTGGAGGAAGCAATAGATGCAATGGTTAAAGAGGTTTCATGATAATGGAATTCAATAAAATGGATAATGAATTCAACATCTTTGATATATTAATTGGAAAAGAATCCGATGAAGATTACAAGAAAAAACCTGTAATAATACAGGGTATGACAGGAAGCTATGGTTCTACGCATACTAGATTAATGAAGGCATATGGAACAAACATTGTTGCAGGGGTTACTCCTGGCAAAGAGGGTCAGAGTTTTGAAGGAATTCCTGTTTATAATAATATAGCTAAAGCAGTAGAAGTATCTGGGGCAAAAATCTCAGGAGTATTTGTACCGGCACCATTTTTCTTAGATGCTGCAACAGACGCTTTAGATAATGGAATAAAATTACTAGTTGCCATTCCAGAACATGTTCCAATTAAAGATTCTATGAAAGTCCTAGACCATGCCGAGAGACAAGGGGCAAAAATGATAGGGCCTAACACTCCTGGTGTAATTGTGCCTGAAATAATGAAGGTTGGAATTATGCCAGCCCAGCCATTCAGAGCAGGCAACACGGTAGTATTTTCGCGTAGTGGAACGTTGATGTATGAGGTTTCTTATAATTTGACAAGAGCTGGCTATGGGCAAAAATTATGCCTTGGTGTAGGTGGAGATCCGATAAACGGAACAAACCTTATAGAAGCCTTTGACATGGTAAGAAATAGACATGATATAGAATCAATAGTAGTCGTAGGTGAAATAGGAGGAGATTCAGAGGAACAGCTGGCAGACTATTTAATAAAAACAAAGTTTTCAAAACCAGTGGTTGCATATATTGCAGGGAGATCCGCGCCAAAAGAAAAAAGGATGGGACATGCAGGTGCAATTATTTATGGAAACTATGGATCGGCAGAATCCAAGCTTGCTAAATTTGCAAAAGCAGATGTC
>JBKOWU010000114.1:0-2715 GCA_046724555.1 Thermoproteota archaeon
TCTGAAACCATTAGAAGTGTTGGAAATGAGGAGATCTCCGAAATTGAAAGAAAAATAGCTATTGTCATACCTATTAAAGGAGAGCGTCTAAAGTTGCTTGAAGGTGTGTTGAGTGGAATACCCCATGACTGCTTAACCATTATTGTGTCTAATAGTCCAAGACAACCCGTTGACAGATATAAGTTGGAAAAGGATGCACTTGAACAATTTAATAGATTTGTAGGAAAAAATGCGTTAATATTACATCAAAAAGACCCTGGGCTATCTGATGCGCTAAAAGAGGTTGGCTACACTAGTATATTTGACCCTGATGGCACAGTTAGAAATGGCAAGGCAGAAGGAATGATGATTGGAATGCTACTTGCCAAAATGGCAGGAAAGGAATATGTGGGATTTATCGATGCAGATAATTACGTACCTGGTGCAGTAAACGAATATGTGAAAATATTCGCATCAGGGATTGCAATGTCTAATACACCTTTTACAATGGTTCGTATATCATGGATTTACAAGCCCAAAGTATCAGAGAGTGGTGTATATTTTTCTAAATGGGGAAGAGTATCTGAAGTAACAAATCAACACCTTAATTCATTAATATCTTATTACACTGGTTTTGAGACTGAAGTCATGCGTACAGGGAATTCAGGTGAGCACTGCATGTCGATGAAACTAGCAGAGCTTCTGACTTACTCACCAGGTTTTTCTGTAGAGACATATGAAATTGTAGATATATTAGAGGAATTTGGAGGAATTGTGCCCACTGAAAATCAGGAAGCAATGGATAAAGGGGTGGAGGTCATGCAGGTCGAAACACGCAATCCACATTTTCACGAAGAAAAGGGGGATATCCATTTGAAGGAAATGTTTAATGGATCTCTTGGTTGCATCTATCATAGCAAGATTTGCCCTCCTAAGCTAAGAGAAAAAATACTTGAGGAACTACGTGGAAGGGATATATTAAATGAAGGACATCAACCGTCTGAATTACAAAAAATTGCACCATTCAAAGATATAGACACTCATCGATTTGCAAATATACTTCATAATAGAGCACCAAGTTTCATTCATTCTGCATAGGCAAACTGATAATTTCATTTCTAATAGTATTTTTCTATATAATAAAATTCTTTTTGATATATTATATTAGTGCAGATATAAAAGCAGAGAAATTAGACAACATATATTCATATATTGTCTGACCAATAGTATAATAATTTAAGTAGACTACGCACAATGGAGTTAATTATTGGAGTTAATACGATAATGGTATTAATATTGATATTCGATTTATTGTAAAAGCTCCCTACATAACACTTTTAAAGTATTATGAACTATATAGTGTATCTGTGATTGAGCAAATATACTATCATTCGTGATGGGAATTGTGCTCTTCATGGAATTTGGGTTATAATAAAATGTGTGGAATAGTAGGTATTTTAAGCAAAAAGAATGAGAATGTTGCACCGCTCATCGGACCTATGCTCTCTTGCATTGCAAGTCGGGGGCCTGATGGGGCAGGAATAGCGGCTGACAACTTTGTTATACAGTCAGACTCACCAAACAATGTGGAATACCATAAGCTTTATGGAAGCAGTGCCTTGGGCCATCTAAGGCTTGCAATAGTAGGTGGTACTTGCGGGCAGCAGCCTTTTCATAGCTGCGATAACAGATTAACTGTTGAACACAATGGCGAGGTTTACAACTATAAGCAAATTCGAAGGAAATTATTAAAACGCCATAAATTTGATACTCTAACCGATAGTGAAGTTATAGTTCACTTATTAGAAGATCATTTCACCAAAAGCAATAATAATGATTTAGTTTATGCAATTAGAAAAACAGTTGCTGAACTTGATGGTGTGTATGCTCTTGTTATTAAGGACGAAGTAACAGGAACCATAGCTTTAGTTAGAGATAAAATTGGCGTAAGGCAGATTTATTATGGCGAAAATAATAGCTTTGTAGCCTTTGCATCCGAGCGAAAGGCATTATGGAAAGTAGGAATAAAAGAGCCTACACAATGTGTATTGCCTGGACATGCAATACTCATTAAATCAAATGGCCTTTTGCAAGAATTCGAGGTAGCACAAGCTCCAGTACAATCAACTAAAATAGTTTACAAAACAATGGCTTCAGCCGTTAGCGCGTATCAAAAGGCGTTAATTATGTCCATGAAAAAACGTACGCAGGACTTCAAGAGAGTTGGAATAATTTTCTCTGGTGGTATTGACAGTGTAATCGTTGCATGGCTTGCGAAGAAAATGGTTCCTGAAGTTATTTGCTATACTGCGGGTATTGAAGGTTCTACAGACATCGCATTTGCACGTAATATAGCAAAGAAACTCAAACTAAAGCTAAGAGTTAATGAACTTACTAGAAGTGAGGTAGAACAAATGATTCCTGAGATTATCAATGTTATCGAGAATACTAATGCCGGCCAAGTGGAAGTTGCAGTTCCAGTATATGCTGCAATAAAGCTTGCTCACGAAGATGGAATTAAAGTAATGTTCACAGGACAGGCTGCTGATGAACTTTTTGGAGGATATTCATGGTATACAAAAGTAGTTGAAAAAGAAGGATATCAAAAGTTACGGGAACATATGACTGAAGATTTGCTTTTGCTTTACAAAGAGACTCTTGAGAGAGAGGATAAAATTGCAATGGCACACAGTATAGAGATGCGGGAACCCTTTCTTGATATGGAAATTATTAGAG
>JBKOWU010000285.1:0-3589 GCA_046724555.1 Thermoproteota archaeon
TCAGTAATCGCTAATCTTACAGTTGATATGCCTGTTCTAAATGGATATGCTCCACCTCCTTCATCAGTAATTGGATTTATCCATTCATAGAATGTGTGTATTCCTACACTCTTTTTATCTTTTGAAGTAAGCTTTGAAAGAAGAATATTGCATTCTTCAACTTGGTTAAACCTACTCCTAGCCAACATTTCTACTCCTGTAGTCCAAGGCCAAAATGTATGGTTATGGTATTGATATGGTTTAAGAGGCCAAGGCCCAGTTTTTCTAAGCTCTCCCTCTGTTACAAGCGGCCACTTATCTTTCCAGACTCTTTTTTTAATTGCATCAAGGGTGCTAATTGCTCTGCTATGATGAAGATCACTAATTTTTCTTGACGGTATATTTTTTTCTTGTGGTTCTTTATGTAATATTTGTTTTAGTCTATCAAGATATAGAGGAAATAGTGCTACATCTTCAAAACTATCATTAACAGTACTAGCCGTGGCTGCGGTCAGGTAATATGTTACATCCTGAGTCAAGAGTCTGTATGTTTTATCATCGCTGCCATTAGATTTATCGTTTCCTATTGTTTGGATATCCAAATAAGTACCATCCTCTTCAGACCATAATTTTTGATTCACTGCATCTATTGCCTTATCTGCTAAGCGAGTTATTCTGGTGGCCTCTGTACCTCTTCCAAGTTTTGATAGCAAAACAGAAAGATGAATTAAGCCAAATATCCAACATCCTTGGCTGTAAACTATCTTTCCAGCTCGAAGCGCTGTATCCATCCAGTCTTCATTATGGCTTTGCTCTAACAAACCATCGTTATCAATATCGCGGCTTTGCAGATATTCTACAGCTTTTAGCATACGCGGAACCACAAATTCAGTTACAGTTGATGGGTCTGTTATTCCAACTTTTGAAAGTAAAGATGTGATATAATCTGAAGAATGTTCGGAGGCCATAGTTGATGCCGAATCACCTCCTTCTTCTTCTTTTTTTGGTTGAACCCTTGCCAAAATATATGAGCTTGTACCCATCATCAATGATGTGGAATCTATATCTGGATTCTTCCCATAAATTTCTGAAAAGCCAATTTGATATATTGTCGTGGGAAGCGCTCCTTCAAACTTTTTTTGGATATCCAAGCTTCCTGCTTTAGCACTAAATTTTAATTCTGGAGATCCTCTTCCATAAACTAATCTATCCCTGTTTGGTGCTATTTGATGGTTCCATATTTGATAGATTTGCTGTAAGGCTCCCTGGTAATTGCCAGAAAAGAACCAATCGGCAAGGATATATGACGCATCCCTGCACCATATAGCTTGGTACACGCCTCCAGGGTTTACGCCTTGCATCACATGTTCAGAAGTTTCTCTTGCAAACATCTCAGCCTTGGTAATAAAATCTTGCCAGATCTCAGCGGAGGAGGAAGAAGTACCTGTTTCTATCATATAATGGGCACCATCTGTTTTCAACAGGAGAAACCCTGTAGCAATTTATAAACATGATCTTAGACTGGATGCAAACTTTCATTTACATAAACTGACAGTGACAGACTAGAGCACTTAATCTTTATTAATAAGATCCTTTGATAAAAAATACACGAAAAATTTGTCTAGTAGTGAAAGCTCCTCAAAACCGTATAAATGTAGTATATGCGGGATGACCTTCGAGTCTTTAGGTGATATGAGAACTCACATGACGAGTGAACATCTACAAAAAGGTGATGTTCCTTTGGAAGAAAAAAAATGAACCCTGGGCATAACATATAGATGGCAAGTTGCTCTATCACGATCTAGTATTGTGATAGATTTTGTTATTTATGCTATCTACCACTAAAAGTGTAGTAGGTATTGTAAAGCCACGCTGGTTGGAATATGCATCGTGATCTTGTCGGTACTTTTATTATAAATACCGTATATCGAACCAAGGTTAACCTTACTATACTTGGAGTTAATAGATCCATTGGTAACGGTGACGTTGTTTGCAGTCATAACCGGAAAATCTATTCTTGTCGTTATCTGGTCAATCCTTGACGGGTTAACATGTATTTTGATATCTGACGCAGTAATGTTAAAGCCAAGGAGCTTGTAATTTAAATTACTAATGTTATAATCTGCAGATTTGTATTTCGCAACAATATCTTGCTTTATAGTGTCATTTGGAAAGATTTGCTTTCCATCTAAATCAAAAGTATACTCAAATTGTTTTGCAAGATTGCCAAAGATATTGTTGTTATTGTATGCTATATGATGGATCATTATACTGTCATGACTATCGAGGCTGTTATCCATATTTTGTATATCTTTTGGTTCTGTATATGCTGCTCCTACTGCTGCTATTGATGGAAGAAAAGCATGAACTGAAAATAGAATAATAGTAATTGATAGCAACGATGACAAAGTCAAATGCGAAAATATTTTTTCTTTCATACTGAGAGTTTACCTGTATCAGTTAAAAGATTTGTCATTTCAAATATATTATCCTTCCAGATATTCTTACCAATTCATATCACTTGTCCATGCTCTACTACTTCACTAATATGACTACTGTCTATATGAACAATGACAATTCTTGGAACAGTCAAATTGTTTTAATGTAGGAAAGATAACCACAATAATTTGCCTTGATCTGTCATTTTTGATATATTCAGGTACATGTCAAGATAAGTACTGGAATTTATGTTAATCAGATGGATTTTCAAACGTCTAAGTACTAGGCAGACAATTTGAAATAGAACTACATAAAATACGTAGATAACAAATCAAATCTGTTAGGTATTTTTTTATCAGATCATGTAGCTGAGAAACTTCAGCATTATGAATACTATTGGTAGCAAGTGTCTGATAATGAGCGTCAACATACAAAATTGTATAAACCAACTAAAGCAGCTACAATATTTGTCTGCTACTGATTAAATGATACTTGTCATATTTAGTACTGCAGATGGGAAAGACGCCGAATATTATAAGGCTATTGCAAGGTACAAAGCAGATGGTCAGGATCATGTGGGATAATAATAATTGGATTCAAGGTATCATGGAGATTGTGCCTGTCAACTTCAATTCAGAGCATGAAGGTATGCTAGGACATTGCAAAATGATACTAGAAAATGATGGTAGAGAATAGCTATCATCCCAGGTAGGTTTGGTAAATTCGTTACTGCACTTAGAATATCAGTTGATAATGATTGAACATTCGAAGAAGTAACAAAATAATGACATCTTTGATGATTTTAGTCGGCACTAAAGTTTTACGACTCTGAAGATGTTTAATCAAATGATCTCTTAGGAAGATGAGTAGGATATGGAGAAGACCGTAGTTTTTCAGAAAATGTAAATAGGTAACTGGAAAATAAAGAATACCAAATGAACGAAATGCATTTAGTTCTTTTGGGATTGATAGTATTGGCAGCCTCGCTCGTGATTTTTTATCTTACAGACGCGGTACCTCGAAAGATAGAGAGTACAGAAATGAGTATCATTATATCACTTGGTATTGGATTGCTAATATTAATAGTTGATAAAAGACAAAGCCAAAATGTTGACGAATTAATCAAGACACAACACGAACTAACTAATGAAATCCACAAAATGATCAAAGA
>JBKOWU010000258.1:0-7960 GCA_046724555.1 Thermoproteota archaeon
GGTAACAAGTTTGAACTTCTAGTAAAGCCTGATCCCGCATTAGAATATAAACTTGGCAAAAGAACTGACTTATCAAGCGTCCTAATTTCTGATGAAATTTATTCTGATGCAAATAAGGGCTCAAGAGTAGGCGTAGAAAAATTAGTAAAATATTTTAATACAACTGATCCAACTGAAATTTCTAAACAGATTCTTTCTCGTGGCGAACTTAGTCTAACAACAGAGCAACGTCGGAAAATGGTTGAGGAAAAGAGGAAACAAATCATTCAGCATATCAATAAAAATTTTGTAGACCCCAAAACGCATATACCTCACCCACTTACGCGAATTGAGAGTGCATTGGATCAAGCAAGACTTATCATCGATCCTTTTAAAAGGCCTGAAGAACAGATAAAAACTATACTTGATTCACTTAGAAAGATTTTGCCTCTGAAATCAGAATCAGTGAGATTGACTATAACTATCCCTCCCCAGTTTTCTGCACAATCTTATAGCGTATTGAAAACTGCTGGGAATTTTAATGGTGAACAGTGGCTTTCAGACGGTTCTCTGAAGGTCATAATAGAAATAAATGCGGGAATGAAAGGTGTCATTCTAGATAGAATAGGTTCTGTGACAAAAGGCTCTGCTCATGTAACAGAGGGATAGAAGATGAATTTACAGTACAGAAACTAATTGGTACAAGGCACTCAAAGAAAATGAGCTCTGCTCACACGCAAGTTTGATTAATTGGAGGGTTTTGTAAAAGGAAAGATAATAAGCTTATACCATGGGAGCGACTGTAATCTCATATTGATTGCGTATTTTGAGTACTAAATCACATATGGAACTGCATTCATTATGATATGGAGGCTTATTCAATGGTATTTGCTGCGAGCACATATTTCAAAGCCCTGATTGTGTTTCTTATTTCAACACTTAAAATATAAGACTGATCTTACTGACCCAAAGAGGAGATAAAATGATGAAAAGAATTATTTTGCATAACAAGGTCCTTGCTTTAGGGGTGGCTTCTTAGGCATATGCAAGAAGTTAAAAGAAGATATGTTGTCCCAGGCGACAAAATAGTCGAAGGGAATTTTAGACCCCTAATGAACGTGATCAAAGTGGGCAACTCAATTATTGCCACTAGAATAGGAATTGCAGAAAGTGGAAGGGAGGGTGTAAAAGTTATACCATTATCAGGTGTTTATATTCCACGAGTAAATGACATTGTAATAGGCAAGATTACCGATCATTCTTCATTGTCATGGGAAGTAGATGTGAATTCTTGCTTCTCTGCTCATTTGCCGGCACAGGATGTATTTGGAAGGGATTTTTCTCCAGCTAGAGACGACATGGGCAGACAACTGGCGACAGGAGATCTAATTGCAGCCAGAATTATTGCATTCGATAGGACCAGAGATCCAATGCTAACAATTCAAGACAAAGATTTGGGCAAGATACCACGTGGAGAATTGTTGAAAATTTCTCCAACTAGAGTTCCACGGCTCATTGGGAAGCGAGGCTCTATGATACAAACTATTGAGCAGGCAACACAGACAAGAATTTTAATTGGTCAAAATGGAATAGTTGTTGTCATGGGAAGAAATTTGGATGGTACAAAACTAGCCATTAGAGCAATTAGAATGGTTGAAGAGGAAGCTCACACAGCTAATTTAACGCAAAGAGTCAAAGTTTTGTTGAATGTACCTGATACTTCCCAAATAGAAAACACGTCAGTTGCCCAAACTCAAAATAGCCAAAAGGGTGAAGATATACATTCGACTATCGAAGAAGTTGAAGAAGAGATAGAAGAAGGTGAAAGAACATAATGAATCAGGCTCAGAATCAAATAAAGAAACTAATCGATGAAAATGGTAAGCGAACTGACGGTCGAACTGCAGATGAATTGAGGGAGGTTAAGATAACTGTAGGAGTAGTAAAAAATGCAGATGGTTCTGCATTTATAGAATTTGGCAAGAATAAAATTGTGGCAGCAGTCTATGGTCCAAGAGAAGTACATCCGAAGCACATGGCACTTCCTGATAGATGTGTTTTAAGATGCAGATACCATATGTCTCCTTTCTCGACCGACACGCGCAAGAATCCTGCCCCATCAAGAAGAGAGGTTGAGATTTCAAAGGTGATGAGAGAATCTCTAGAACCGGCATTAATATTAGAAGATTACCCACGCGCTGCTATAGATGTGTTTGTTGAGATATTGCAGGCTGATGGTGGGTCACGATGTGCCGGGATTACAGCTGCATCAATAGCATTAGCAGATGCGGGAATTAACATGCGTGACGTTGTCTCTGCATGTGCAGCAGGTAAAATAGACGATACAATTGTCCTAGATATTAATGATACTGAAGACAAGGAAGGTGTAGCAGATATGCCTGTTGCATATATGCCGCATCTTGAACAAGTAACACTATTACAGCTTGATGGAATATTAACTCCAGAACAGTTTAATGAATGTCTGGATAAGGCAATTGTTGGCTGTAATATAGTTTATGAAATTCAAAGACAAGCATTAATGCAAAAATACTTTGGTAATGAAACCGAGTTGAGGGAAGAACAATGAGCTCATCAAAACGTTCAACAATAATAGTAGAACATTTGCGAAAACAGCAAATGTGGGATTCAATTTCAAAAGGAAAAAGGCTTGATGGTAGGGATTTGGATGAGAGAAGACCGATTGAAATTGAATTTGACATTATAAAGAAAGCAAATGGTTCTGCAAAAGTGAAATTAGGAAATACAGAAGTAGTAGCTGGAGTGAAGGTCGAGACAGGAGAGCCATTTGAAGGCTTAGAGAATAAAGGAGCTTTAATTTTGTCCGCAGAAGTACTTCCTACAGCATCACCATATAGCGAACCTGGCCCTCCAGATGAGGAAACGGTTGAACTAGCAAGAGTAGTAGACAGAGGAGTAAGAGAATCACAGATGATAGATTTAGACAAATTAGTTTTAATTCCAGGAAAAACTGTCTATACAATATTTGTTGATTGTAGCATCATCAATACTGATGGCAATCTATTTGATGCCACATCATACGCAGTAGTTTCAGCACTAATCAGTAGCAAACTCCCTATTTTTGAAATACAAGATGGCAAAGTGGTTGATACTGGAACTAGACGGGATCCGCCGATTACCACTATACCCATATCAATTACGGCAGTAAGAATTGGTGATGCAGTAATTTTGGACCCAACTTCAGAAGAAGAAGCATGCATGGATGCCAGAATCACTATAACCACTAATTCCGACGGGCATTTTACTGCCATGCAAAAGGGATCGACAGGCGCTTTCACTATTGAACAATTAAAGAAGGCAGCAGAAATAGCAAGAATTAAAGGAGAGGAAGTACGAACTAAGCTAAAGGAGTTGTCCAATAGTGGTCAGTAGAAGAAAACAAGGTCCTACAGCTATCAAAGGTTTAGGCGTGAAATTTGGAGCCACCGTACGAAAGAGGTACGGAATGGTATACCGTACGTTGAAACAAAAGAGACGATGTCCATTATGTGGTTCTCTAAGATTTGACAGAATTGCGCCAGGCATATGGCATTGCCCAAAATGCAATTACAAGGTTGCAGGCGGCGCTTATGACATTGATATCGAAAAATTACAAAGCAAGAATACAAATTTCCTTTGAAGCACCAACAGGTAAATCTACGCTCATTGCAAAATCCATTTATTCTGCATTAGATCCTGAAATTAGGCATTCCTCTGATTCAGGAGCAACCACTAGAATTTCTATTAGTATTCCTGATCTATTGATAGAAGTTGAGAGCGAAGATATCCCAAAGTTGCGTGCACTAGTCAACTCTTATTTAAGATTGGTGAATGTTGCTTACAAATGCATAGTTTAATCAACGGTATGATTTTATGTTAGTAAATTACATCAGATAGCGTAGACATGAGTGAACAAGAACTTCCTCCCTGGCTTAGAGAACAAGTAGCACGCTTACAACAGCTTCAGCAGAACTTACAGGCAATCATGATGCAAAAGCAACAGGTAGAACTGGAAGTTGTTGAAACTGATAGAGCATTAGAAGAAATAAAGAAGACAGGTGTTGAGGATGTTGTATATAAAAGCGCCGGCCCCCTGCTAATTAAATCAAAGAAAGATGACGTAATAAAGGAATTAGAAGAAAAAAAAGAACTATCTAACACCAGAGCAATGGTCCTTACAAAGCAGGAAACAAGAGTAAAAGATAATCTAAAAGAGGTTGAAAATAAAATTAATGAAATGATTCGTGGAGCACAAGGTAGTGCTAGCAGTTCAGCACCTAGTTCGAAACCTCGGGAAGGATAATTATTTACTATGAGAAACATAATATAAATAACATGTTACATATTTTATCTGCATCTTTTCGTATTGGACATTTCATCACGTAATTTTGATGTTAGAGAAGGTTGCAACGGTCTAACGTTTCATTAGTCTTTAGTTCTCATTCTCTGATAGAATTTCTTACTATCTTTGAAAAATCTGTGTTAGACAAATATGGAAAAGAGGCATCTATTACTTCTCTTAATGGAGTATTGCTTAGCAACCTACTATCTTTCACATCTGCCATTATGGCAGTGTTTACTCTCCAATTGGGGTACCTGCAATTATATAATTTTTATATTGTTATTTACTAATCCTTTGAAGACTCCACAGCCAAGCTTCTAAAGTGCCATCTCCTTAAAGCATTAGTACATTTTCGAGAGTACCAGACATGGTAAAATTTGTATCCGTATCTATTGTTATATGCAGTAGCCTAATAACGCTACTTAAGCGAAACAAAATAAATAAAAAGAGTTTTGAATTTCACAAAATAATTTTATGGATATGAAAATGGGAAAATGAAGTTATTATTGACATTATCAGTGTTCCTATTTACGTTAACTTGACTTGTCGATATATGTCTGTCCTTGTGCTGGACTGTTGAATCGTTATCTGTGGCAGTACTGCTACTGCCATGAGTGCTGACTGATTTAGTACCCATCGTGTTCTTGTCTGGGGAATCATCATTATCAGTAATATCATGGTGACGATATTTGATGACTACAGTACCCTTATCTGTTGAATCGTTATCTGTGGCAGTACTGCTACTGCCATGAGTGCTGACTGATTTAGTACCCATCGTGTTCTTGTCTGGGGAATCATCATTATCAGTAATATCATGATCATGATAGCCAAGATACATTAGCTTGTCAGAGGCGATCACAGGCGAAGGTGATGCTAACTTGCTATT
This sequence comes from Thermoproteota archaeon, assembly GCA_046724555.1. GTDB lineage: Archaea > Thermoproteota > Nitrososphaeria > Nitrososphaerales > Nitrososphaeraceae > JAFAQB01. The sequence continues at coordinate 5,226 of JBKOWU010000258.1, forward strand.
TTGCCCGTCTGTTTTGTTGCTTACTGTTACCACTTGTTGCATTTGCTGCTGTGGTTGTTGGTTTAGTGTCTTTACCTGTGGTGCTATAGGTGATGTTAATGATAATGGCTTGTTGGCAGCACTGCTAGCTGGAGATATTCCTTGTGCTGCTGCATTATTTGATGCAGAAGCAACACTATTGCTATTTGTAATTACAGGATGCTGTTGTTGTTTTGTAGTTCCTCCACCAGTAGGTATTGTTTGTGCTTGAGGTATCGTGGTGGCATTTGGTTTAGTAGTAGTAGTAGTAGTAGTAGTAGTAGTAGTAGCTGGATTTGTTATTGTTGATGCTCCTGTTGTTATGGTATTAGTAATATTAGTAGTAGCAGATGGTAACCCCGTAACATTAACACTAGAGAAGGAAGTCAAAGCGGCATTATTTGCACATTCGTATCTTGCTGTAATTCTATTCTCACCCGGTTTAATCGTTGTATACTTTGATGTAAGTATAAAGTTCCATTTTGAATAATCAGCTGCTCCACCAGGCCCAGTAGCAGTAGTTGGTTGATACGGTCTTACTTTATTTGCAATAACAGATACTTTGCAATCAGTACTACTAGCTGTTGCGTTATCTATAGATATTCCAGATATTGTAAGGTCTTTTCCTATTGATACCTGCTGACCCTTGGTAGGTGATGTGATTTTTATTTTTGTAATATGTTGTTCTGGGTTTGTAGATGATGGGGATGCTGTAACGCTCGTTGCAGTTTTATTCTGTGCATATACAGCAACATTACTACAAAGAGCAGAAAAAAGTATTCCAAAAGCAAACAATAGCACCAATTCTCCAAACTTAATTTTCATAAATTCCTATCTGTCAGACAGTATTAAGAAATTTATTTTAATATATCGACACATTATATAATAAAAATAGACTACATAAGAATTAACTAATAACTTGCAATCATTGTTTTAAATAAGTTGTATGTTGCTAACTTGATCTTAGCGATTACACAATTGAGCAATATTGATAATTAATCTAAGCAAGTATTCTGACAGGCAGGCGATTTTATTTGTTTATTAAACTAGTAAATATATTCTTGTATGTTAAAATAATATATACGAAACTATATTTACTCGTGTTAGCTGGCCAGGAGTTACACTTTACTACATGTATTTATTACGAAAAATCTGATTATGATATATGGTTAATTGTATAATTCCCATTAAATGCATATGCAAGATCTTCTGAAGAAATCGGAATTATTCTTAAAAGTAAAGCTGTTTATTTAAATATTTTCATTTGACTTTTTCTGGTCTGTGGTATCTAAAAGGGTCTTTTGATTCAACACCATTTTGCCATTAGATGGATAATCTAAAATTTTTCGCATTTTTTCTGCTCGGGTGATTCCAAAACCAGAAATTCTTCCTAGTTCTGCAATAGAAGCATTTAGTGCACGTTGTGGTGTATGAAACTTCTCAAGCATTCTTACTGCAAGTTTATCACCTACTCCAGGTATTGAAGAGAGAACTGACAGCTGTTGATTATATATAGGGTTAGATTTCTTTATCCTTTTTAAAAGAGGACCACTGCTTCGTTTTCCTTGAAGTGATTTATTTACTAAAATAACAAGTAACTGCGATGTATATTCAGAACAAGGTGTGTGTATTATCGGAATTCTGAAATCTAGTGCTATTTCTGCTAGTGCGTTATATGCTAGAGGGATTCTTTCTATTAATATTTTTAATTGATCATCATCTAAATTTGTAGAAAAGTCGAGAAGCTCTACAATATTTCCCTCAACGATCAGCAGAGGTTTAGAATAATGTTGTGTGAGTTCTGAACATTGCACAAATAATCGCCCATCATAAATTGAGCTAATTAGATCACGTATTGTTTTACGTTCTATCGCAGTTTCTGAAGAAACAATATAGTCACCAACTTTTAATTGTGCAAAGTCAATTATTGCGCCTGCTTGGCGTAGTAAATCAGGGATTCTACTACCTTTTTCCCTTTCGTCGACTACAATTCTAACAGGCACACACTGAATTAGTCAGAGGTTATTAATGTGTCTAACCTTCCTTCTTACTTGTACTTTAGTATGTTTGCTAGTTAGGATGTTACTTATTTTGTATATCATAGCAGATATAGCCAAATGGACTATTTTTATTTAGTAGAGTGATTTAAGTTAGTTGATTCCTTTCTCTTCATAATATAATGGTCAAGCATATAGCAAGCAATTAACAGAATTAGAGTATTGTGATATTGTAAATACAAGATTAGTAAAATGGTTTGCAATCAAAAGGAAAATAATCATAAGTTAACGAGTAAGGTTCAAATTCAATCTATAAGCTTTATTTTATGATTCAAGATGGTTAGCAAAATAGCCCTCCTGATACCAATGATCATCATAGCAGCTGTTGTAGGGGCTATTGGTATTAACCTTTTTCCATTAAAAGTCAAAAATAAAGGCTTAGAATTTGCACAAGGTAAAGTAGAGATAAATAGCGATTTAATTAATGTAGAAATCGCAAAATCTAGTGCAGAAAAACAGAGATGGTTGATGTTCAGACAGGAAAAAATTCCTTTGAATTCTGCAATGATCCTAGTTTATGATAAACCTGATCTATATTCTATGTGGCTTTTAAATATAGAATATAACCTTGATTTGATCTGGGTTGATGAAAGTGGTCAGATAGTGTACGTAGTAAAAGATGCGCCACCTTGTAAAAATGCACTAGATCCATCCAGCTGT
>JBKOWU010000113.1:0-19588 GCA_046724555.1 Thermoproteota archaeon
AAATAAGGGTAAGGACTTTGATTCAAGTATTATAGCTCCTAGCGCGTCTGCTCAAATTTCTACTGCTAACCTAAAACCTGGTGAATTTCCTTTTCATTGCGATCTTCATCCGTACATGACAGGAACGTTAAAGGTGCAATAGTCAGCGTGTCTTAGCACGTGCATTGCATCCTTTATTGTAGCGGTGAGATTTAGTTTTTATGATACATGTATAAATATTATGATGTACGGGAACCAAAGGATAATAAAAACAGATATAGAATAATGAATATGAATATGGCATTTATCAAAACTCTTCCGATTGCCACACTTGCGTCAGTATTTACTCTTATGTTCATTGGGGGTTATGTCAGCGCTTCAGGTGTAGGACTAACTTGTCCCAAATGGCCGCTATGTCCAGCCGGATTCGTACCAATGGAAGAATTTTTGATAGAGTACTTTCATAGGTCAGTAGCAGCCGTAACGGGGATGTTGGTCTTTGTGACTATGTTCTTTGTCTTAAGATCAAAAATTACTCCACGACCCATGAAAATGGCTTCTATAATAGCCAGCTGTGCTGCTGCGGGCCAAATAACTCTAGGAGCGATAGTAATAATGGAACGGTTGCATGCAATCCTAGTGACGGTCCACCTAGGGCTCGGACTATTGCTTTTCTCAATGCTATTGATAACTGTTCTATACTCTAGGAAAACCGTAGATGCCAAAAATGAGGTGCAGAAATCATCTATTGGGTCACCTTGATGCTCATCAACGACGAAAACTAGCTCCAGTTGAAGTAAACTTATTCATGTAACCGAAGTCCTGACGTGGTCGCTTTTAAAGAATCAAAGCAAGAATCAAACTCATTTATAGCTTTTGCAATCCTTTCTTCATTGGGTACAGGTATAGGTCCGTAAAGCATAAAACCCCTCAAAAACAAGCTCATTTCTTATGTGGAAGGTTATGACTCCTAGAAAGATAGCCTTTGGAGAAAATGCCGCCAAGGAATTCGAATATCCAAAGAACTCTTTGATTATAACAACAACAACTCCAGATATTTATAATAAATGGATAGACTACATGCAGATAAAGAATTACGAGGTCTATGATAAAGTCACCCCCGATCCTGCAATTGAAACAGTTGAAGCGATTAGAAAGCAGTACGAGGGAAAAAAAGAAATTTCTACATACATCGGCCTCGGAGGCGGAAGTTCCATGGATGTATGCAAATATCTTGGTAAACTTACAGGTATCCCAAAGATCCTCATTCCAACGACTTTTGGGACGGGTGCCGAGATGACTACCTACGCTGTTATTAGCTTCGAACACAAAAAGAAATTACTTCAAGACGAAGCTTTTTTGGCAGACGCAGCAATTGTCGATCCGTATTTCTTGCCCGGCACTCCATTTAATATCATGAGAAATTCTGCATGTGATGCTGCAGCTCAAGCCTCTGAAGCATACGATAGCAAGCTAGCCAACCCATTTACAAAGCTATTCTGCAAAGAAGCGTTTGACATATTAGAGGATGCCGTTATTAATGACAAACCCCACTTGTTGCCATACGGAGCAATGCTCTCAGGTATAGGATTCGGGAATGCTTCTACTACGCTAGGACATGCTTTGTCATACGTGTTTTCAAACGAAGGAGTACCGCACGGATATGCTTTGTCATCGTGCACTACTGTCGCACATGGGTTTAACAAGTCTATATATTATGAAAGGTTCAAGCGAATATGTCAAAAATTAAAATTTGAACCCTTAACACTAAAGCAACCTCTTGATAACGCAGCTGATGTCATATTGCCCGATCGAGGACATCTTGATAACAATCCTATTCCTGTCACTAAAGATGATATAATAGCATGCTTAGATGAAATCATAAACAAAAATCCGCTGGCCTGATAATTAGGTGTTCTCGCTGGACCTATTTTTTCTTGAATACGTTAGCCCTGCGCGTAGTCAACAACAAAGTTAGATGCTCGTACGGTACACTGCAACAATGGGAGATTATTCGAGTATACTACTTTTGTCCTTATGTTTCGGAAAGCTCATTTATAGCATGAAAAATTAGACACAAGAAACCTTTAAATTCAGTTCTGAGAATTCATTTTCACAGGTTATGACAACTACTATCAGTAAAACTATTGAGATTAACAGTCCTGTGAACGAAGTCTTCACCTATTTTGCTAGGCCAGAACATATGGCTGACCAGTTTCCAGAAAATATGGGCTTAAATATAGTTCCTATAGAGGTAAAAAACGGGTTTGGTGTTGGAACGATATTCAGAATTAGCGGTGACTTTGATGGCAAGAGATTGGAATGGGACTGCGAAACGATCGATTACATACCACGTCGTAAGATAGTAGCAAAAATGATTGAAGGGCCCTTTAAACACTGGCAGATTACAGTCCAATTTGAAGAAATTGATGAAAAGAAGACAAAGACCAGCATAGGTGTTGATTATGACATGCCGTTGGGCCCACTTGGTGGATTTATGGATAGAGTCAAGTTAAAAAAGATCGCAGAAAGAGGAATAGAAAATGGTCTATATAGGGTTAAATCTTTGCTCGAAGGAACCGGCTCGATTCCTGTATATATTACGTTGGAGGCATACAGACAGATCCTCAACGAAAAAAATAAAATGAACTGTTCAGTTTCAGATGTTATAGTTAGATTGGTCAAAGAGCAAAAACAGGCGCAAGCAGCTGAGTTGCCGCACTAAAAGACGATCCTTTATGTATATATTTATTTACGGTTACACGGCTCCAATACTAGAATAGTATACCAATACTAGAATAGTATAGCAATAACCTGGCTATGTCTACCTCGAGTTTCGTTCATAGTGCGTTATCCAGGCTAGCTTAATTCAGACGTTTTATTTTATAACTTATCAGTTTTGGTCGTAGAGAGGTTATAAGGCGGTTATGATGGTCTTGGGCCAAGGAAACGTTCAGAATTCTGTCGCAAAGTATCTCTTGTTTCATAGAATGTCTTTCCAATGACATTGGAAGCGGTCTTGATCACACTCATTAGAAAGGAGCTCGGAAGTGAAATTAACCCCTTAAAACAGCTAGAATATTTCACAGGTCCGTCTGTCTCGACAAGGAACTGGTTCGTATTTGTATGCTTTAATAGAACTCTTTTTTCGCTGGAATAAACCAACAAGGGCCCATATCCTACGTACAAACCCATATCCATGCATTTCTGTAATTGCTTTTTGCTACCGCTGAACCAGTGCAGAGCCACATTTCCTGTGTTATATGTGCTGAGCAAGTCTAGTATGTCATCAGTGGACCCGCGGGAATGTATTGATATAGGTTTCCTAGTGGTTTCGGATAGGCTTAACATGCTGCAAAAAACCTCCTTCTGTTTCTCGTATGAGATCTGATTGTTTCCTAAATAGGCGCGATCTAGACCGATTTCGCCGATTCCGTCAATCTGTTCAATTTTAGAGTTAAAAACTGTCATAAATTCATCTATATTTTCTGTGCTTGCAAATTCAGGATGGATTCCTACAAATTTAGTGACTATATCGTTAACGGCCTTGCCAAAGATCTCGAATGTTTTAAGAGAGGTTCGAATATCTACTGAAACTGAACAGACATTAATCCTCATTGCTCTGAAAGTGTTAAGAAGGTCATCTATATACCCGCAATACGAGCTGTCTGTTAGGTGAATATGAGTGTCAAAAACCAAGGGCTGCAAATATACACTAGACTTAGTTAATTTATGACATAAATCCGTTTAGAAATATGAAATTAGAACCGAGATTAAATCGAGACAGACTAAGCCTATTCTTCGCGGCTCAAATTTATTTGACTGACTTTAATAAGATGTTCGATACATCTTTATCTTATACGACGAATATATTTTTTAGATAGTAGGCCCGTCTCTGCATTGATAGTATGTCATCTAATCCTGAGCTTGGCCTAGCAGCAATGTATCGTATCATCAAAAAATCTGGTGCAGAAAGAGTTAGCGATGACGCAGCGGACGAGCTAAGAAGGCTTCTTGAAGATGTGGCAATTAGAATTGCGACGCAGGCAGTAGATTTGTCAGTTCATGCGGGTAGAAAGACAATAAAACCTGAAGACATACGTCTTGCTGCCAAAAATGTATTGAAAATTTGATTTGCAATACAAAAAGCATTTTCAAGCCCTTACATTTAGATGAGATGCTGTATAGTTTTGTTAGGAAGTAAACGAGAGATGTATACCTAATGCTTTAAATTTAGACTACTTACAACTAGAACAGCAAGCACTGGTCTCTCGGTGGGGTGGCAGAGCGGTTATGCGTTCGCCTGCAGAAGTCAATTATTTGCTGATAGCGAATTTATAAGGGTTCGAATCCCTTCCCCACCTTCTATATACATATGCATCTTCTTATTCGGAAATTTTAATCAGCAGTGCATTTAGTTCCAAGTGAATAGCTTCATCATTTTGCTTGCGTGATAGAGCTTCTTGTTTAGGTCGACTAGCTAGCTGATGATACGATTGTATGTACTCCCACAATGCAGCTATCGTCCCAAAGCTTGAAGTACAACACCAAATAAAGGCTTTCTGTAAGGATGAGCGTACAGCAAATCGTTTGTTTGATTTTATTTTCAATCCTTCCAAAAGGAGCCGTAAGAGATGAGGCTACGTTTTTTGCAATGCTATCTATCCTAATAGTACTCGTTATAATTGCGCTAATTTTAAGAAGGAGGAGACTTAAAGACTAAACATAGCAGTAAACTCATGCTCAAATACATCCTATAGTCAACTTCTGTTATAGGATTCTTCTCTTTGTCATACTATTTTAACCATAGAGTGTCGAGTTCATTTAAAAATACAAACAAAAATATGTCTAAATTTGAAAGCGGTTTATGGGGCCTTTTTGAATTATTTTTAAAACATCGTGTTTTAATTTATCAATATCTATACCGCGGTAATCGCCAGCACCTTTTTCTAATTTTTTACTTGCCCTTTTTAATATTGAAATACAAATATCTGCCTCGTCTTTTTCTTCGTGGACGAATGCAGCGGCAACTAATATGATCCCGTTTAAGATCTCCTTTTCATTTCCTTGAGCGTTTTTCCAAACAGATTCAAGAACTTCGTGGGCTAACCAATATTTTTGCGCATTAAACAAAGACCTGGCGTACTCAATGGCTCTCTCCTTTGGCAGGTTCTTTTCTACTATATGCTCGTACTCAGATAAAGGTGCAATTGATGTAAGTATATCGACTACTTCTTTCATCATACCATTATCTGGAATACTTGTATCAAATTCTATGCTAAATTCTGAAACCCGTGTATCTCGTATAACCACCTTGGATGCTGACAGAAGAGACCTTGCCCTTAATAGTAAATTTTGGGCATCCTTGGGAGTATGAGAATTATTCTTTAAATATATCATGTACCTCTGCATATCAATCACGCTTACTATTAGCATCAAAATATATAATTGAGCACATAACAACATGCACAGTTAAACTGAACACACAAGGCGACAGTAATCCTTAATGCTACCTGACCAGCGTAAGACAGATATTTATAATATTTACCTTAAGAGGAAAAAATTGTAGCTCTTCGAGTCTTAGGTCTCCGATTATCAAATTATACTTAAGCAGAATGTAGCACCATAAAGGTTTAGATGCACACCCAAGTAATATACTTGTATCATGATCCTCGGTGTACAAGACAGAAAAGAGTTAGAATCCAATGTCAAATCAACAATAAGACAAATAAAATTATGGACGGATCTTGCCCGAAGGCTTATTCCAAGTCAAGGTGATGTTGGAGAATTTACATATGGATTAGTTTGTGGAATGATTATAGGAGGCTTCACGGAACGCTTTGTAGCTAAAAATGGTCGACAACCAGATAGAGACGAAATGGCGGATTTATTCTTAGTCATAAGAAACCAAATGCCTGCTGTTCGTAGAGCTGTATTGCGTGAACTTGAACCTAGGGAATAGCTATGTCGTCTTGTCTTGGCTGTGCCATCTCTTTTTTCTCTTCTGCTAGGGTTTAAAATTAAGATGTCTGTATGCAGCTCTCGTATTTTTATTCGGAACTGTGTTCGTCTGATTGTGCTAATCATCAGGTCTTGATTATGGTTTTCCTCGCAAGTAAAGCGACCGTTTCGAATAGAACAGTAGGAATTTAGTCCAAACTCTTAGGTTCCAGTCGTTTTTGTAGGATTATATACTAATGGTGTACATTAGATGTTGTCTTATTGAATGAGCAAATTTATTCGAAAAAATTTTGCGCTAAAAACACTTGCCGACAATTCTTATAAAGCGTTGGATGAAGGGGCGTACGATTCAGAACAGTATAATTTCTCTACTCATAGTCAGATTAGTCTGAGACACCGGATTCTTTCCTGTCCCCACGCCCCACTTATCACAGAGATTAAGCTTTCATCACCATCTAGAGGACAAATTGTTCATGAAAGCAAAATAAACATCGCCGAAGTCGCGATCACGATGGTTAGAGCAGGCTCGATCGGTATATCAATCCTCACCCAGCCTCACTTATTCAATGGCTCGATAGATAAGCTGGCTAAGATTCGGAAGATTGTAAACGTCCCGTTACTTATGAAGGATATCATAGTTAGCGAAACTCAGATAGATGCTGCAAAAAGAATTGGTTCTGATTGCATCCTTCTGATAAAGTCCATTTTTGATCATGGTCTGGCAGAAGGGAGCATAGAAAGATTCGCAGAATATGCTCATAGACGAGGACTACAGATCATAGTCGAGGTCCATTCTGAAGGGCAATTCCATGAAGCAATAGAGCTGAATAAAAATAACAAGAATAATTTGATAGGCATCAATAACCGCGACTTGGATAGCCTTAATGTAGACATTCATACCACGACAAGATTGCTTAATGAGTGTTCAAAGGGTAAGAATATCGTTATTAGCGAAAGCGGAATAAATCATGCAAAAGAAATTCAATTATTGAAAAATGCCGGCGCTGATGCTTTCCTAGTAGGTACGAGCATAATGGAATCGAATGACATAGCTACCAAAATTGAGGAGCTATATCTTTCACTTTAGTGCTATGATTCTGTACGAATGCCATTCTATTATAAATTTTGAAGAATTAAAGAATTGCGAATGTCTTAATAGGCCTTGAAAAGAACAGATGAAGATGTCCAATTATGAAAGATAACGACCCAGTTAATGGCAGGTTTGGAAAGTACGGTGGAAAATACATTCCCGAAACTCTTGTTCCAGCAATAGAAGAACTCGAATTGGCTTATGAAAAACACAAAGTGGATCCAGAATTTCAAAAGGAACTTTCATATTATTTAACAAACTATGCCGGCCGTCCTACCCCGCTTTATTTTGCCAAGAATCTGAGCGACCATGTTGGTGGTGCAAAGATATATCTAAAAAGAGAAGATCTTCTTCACGGCGGCGCTCACAAAACTAATAATGCCCTGGGTCAAGCGTTGTTGGCAAAACGTATGGGCAAAAAAAGGATTATTGCAGAAACGGGTGCTGGTCAGCACGGTGTGGGAACTGCTATTGCTTCTGCAGTGCTTGGGATGGCTGCGGAAGTCTATATGGGCGCAAAGGACATGCGTCGACAGAGTCCTAATGTAGTTCGTATGCAATTGCTTGGCACAAAAATTCACGAGGTTATGTCAGGATCGCAGACGCTAAAAGATGCAATCAATGAAGCATTGCGAGACTGGATCACTAACATTCAAGATACATATTACCTTATAGGATCAGTAGTGGGTCCTCATCCTTATCCAATGATGGTTAGGGATTTCCAAAGTATAATTGGGCATGAAATTAAAAAACAAATTTACAATATATCCGATAGATTGCCCGACGCCATTGTCGCATGTGTTGGAGGCGGCAGTAACGCTATTGGAACATTCTCTCCGTTCCTAAATGATAATCAAGTTCAACTCTTTGGTGTTGAGGCAGGTGGGCAGGGTATTGATTCAGGAAAGCATTCTGCAACTTTGACTGCAGGTTCACAAGGAATATTGCATGGAATGTTAACATACCTTCTCCAGGATGAATTTGGGCAGGTCACAGAAACGCATAGCATTTCTGCTGGACTCGATTATCCAGGCGTGGGACCGGAACATGCCTTATTGAAGGACATAAAAAGAGTGAAATACGTTGAATGCGTAGACGATGATGTAGTCGACGCATTTTTGAAGCTCTGTAAGCTTGAAGGTATAATTCCTGCATTAGAACCTGCTCATGCGATATCATATGCAATGAAATTGGCAGGAAAAATGCACACTGACGATGCTATTGTGGTCACGCTATCTGGACGTGGAGATAAGGACGTAGAGATTGTTTTAGACTATCTAAGAAAAAGAACTGTGAAAATAAGACGAAAAAAACATGGCAATCGATCTTAGATATAACAGACTTGTAAGGAAATTTCAGGATTTGTCAAAAAGAAATGAACGCGCACTTATTTGCTATGTGGTTGCGGGCTATCCTGATATCGATACTACCGAACGTATACTGAATACTCTTGCGTCTGCCGGAGCAGATATAATCGAGATCGGAATTCCATTCTCAGATCCTATAGCAGATGGTCCAATTATTCAGGAAGCATCATATGACGCACTAGTGAGAGGCACCACACCAGAGAAATGCTTGAGTCTAGCTCACCGCATTAGAAAGAGATTTCCTGACCTGCCAATACTCGTTATGACCTATTCAAATATTCTATTAAAAAAAGGTTTTGAAAAATTCATGATAAGGTCTAAGAGCTTGGGAATAGATGGATTTATTTTACCTGATATGACAGTTGAGGAGTCTGATTGTTACATCAAACAGGCATCAAGGCTTGGATTGGCAACAATATTTTTGGTTTCTCCAAATACCTCTGAGCAAAGAATGAATAATATTGTCAATAGATCATCGGGATTTGTATATATGGTATCTGTGTACGGAATCACAGGTACACGCAAGTCGTTTGAAGATTATACACTATATGCAATAAAACATGCTAAACGGATTGCTGAATCTCGTCTTCCGGTGGTCGTCGGATTCGGAATTACCAAACCATCGCACGTAAGATCTATGATAGCGGCCGGGGCCGACGCGGTAATAGTTGGTAGCGCAATTGTCAAGAAGATTAAGTCAAACAGAAGTAACCACAAGAAGATGCTTGAGAGATTACGTTCTTATGTCGTCGAAATGAAAAGGGCATGCAAGCCTTCTGAATGATTTAAATATTCTCACGATGTATATCCGCGTCGGTATTATACATATATTCGTATATAGAAGAGATGAGTTGTGAATGAATGAAAAAGAGCTAAAGCAGCTGTTTATAAGCTCGATCAGATCTGGTCATATTAAAAGTAATAGTACCGATACTAATAACAATCAACAATATGACATCGCAGCTAGCAACGATGTCAATTTTTTTCCATTGTCTGCAAGTGCAAACACGGATATTAGAATAAAGGATGAAGGATACTTTAGAAGCTTTGATCTAGTAATTGCGGTAATAGACAAGAAAAACTATAATCGTAAGCATAATATAATTTACGATTCAGTTGAATCCTATGATAACTATTTTAATATTCTGATGAGAAGTGGCATGCTAACACAATTTGCCAGAACTGAACGCTGCAGAATAGATGCCATTCGGTTCTATCCAGTGGAGCTGAAATCTGATGACGACATCCTAGATGAGAGACTGCCAAACCAAATTCTCAATGCAATTCTAACATTCGGAAGGTCCGTAATAGTATTGGATGAAAGACACTCAAAAAGAGTAGTACAGCGAAGAATAGCAAACTTGATCCCTGCCACGATCATAGGTTACAGTGGGAAGGATGATTATTTTGATCTCCTTTCTGTGTTTGATAAGCTTGTAATAAATCCTATATTTAATATAAAAAAGCGACGACTTGCAAGAATCTTGTTAGACAACGGTATAACTAATAAGATAGATAGAATACATCAGTGTATCAATGATATACAAAGACTAAACCAAAAACTGGCATTTAGTGAGTTGTACAATGACGATCACGTTACGTTCCTAAAGGATGAAATAGATTTTCTGCGAAATTTGAGCGATCTCCATCTTTGCTCAGAAAAAAAACAGATAACACAACTGATACAAGAAACTAAGAATAATAAAATTACAGACTACATTTAGCAAGAACCATCAGCCTATGTCCAAGAGTCGAGACAGTTTATTTCCATTCTTTTTTTCTTAACCTTTTCTATATTCTCATATCTTCAGGAGAACAACAATACGACGCTTCTTACAGCTTTATGATTGCAGCATTTCGAATTGATTTAAACTTCCAACAATTTAGTCTCATCAAATGGCTTTGAATTGTACCAACAATATCTGAAATAGTCTAAACACCATTCATGAAACAAAGAATCGTCTCTGCTATAGAACATAGAATTCATATCTGCAGCTATCTTGTCTTTAACTGTAGGGAACATTACTGTTGCTTGTCTTTCATTTAACACTACTGCGACTTGCACTCTATCTACCATTCTTCGGTCTACTACTTTTTTCTCCATTTTTAACAAATCGTAATATCCTGACTGTGTCAGGAGTTGAGTACGCCTTTTGGGTACTATCGCCTTTTGGGGAAGTATATAGTTGAATTTAACTCCATCATTCTTTATTTTTGGTATCACAGATTCGATCAATTCTAGCGGTATTTGTGGCACCATACCATATATGTACTCGGACGATTCGTTATACAGCTGCTTCCAGCGCTCAATAACAGCCACTAGCCCGGAAACGTGCTCTGAATTATTAAGTGCGCCTATCCTATGTACAAATTTCATAGGAATTTCTCCCAAGTTATGATCCAAAAAATATTCTTTATTCCGTGAAAGAAAGTCATAAGCAGGGATCTGTTTTATGATTGTATTACCAAACGTTGTTAGAGAAAAAGTTCCTTCAGCGTTTTTCTTTATCAAGCCCACTTCCATTAATCTGTTAACGTTTCTGTGAACCTCCTGCATGGTAACGCTGAGATCTTTTGCGAGCTGGGACAGTTTTATATCCTCTTCAGTAAGCCTCAGAAGTATTGAAAGTCTCTGCTCGCTCGCCAGCTCAATAAAAGTTTGTTCAGTGTTCTCAAGCGAGTACTTAGAAATATGGGAATTATAAGTAGTTTCAAATCCATCATCATCTATGTTATTAGTATTTGATTTATTATTCATCTAATTAGTATATTGATGACAGCTATTATCTAATCTTTTTGCATTCCTGTAAAATAAATACAAATTACAATCAAAAAGTTATAAAAGAAAAAGCCAAGACTAAAGGACTATGATTTTCGTGGCATCTCTGGACTGGATGAATTAATATTTTGGCCAATGCAATCCTTATTCAAATATGTGTTATTTGAACTTGTTACTCGATAAGGTGAGCAATATCTGGGTGCTATTAGTATTCCCTAAAATATACGCTTCTGGTATCTGTAGCAGTCTAATTCTATGGAACAACTATGCCTGACATATCAGTTGCAAAAAACATGTTATTTATAGTAACCTGAAACCTCGTTCTGTTACGTTCTACTATAATTTCTAAATCATCTAACGAGTCAGCGATATTTTGATCTTCTACTAATTGTTTTATTACAACATGAATAGACTCATGAGAGATTAATGCTTCAATAAAAGCCTCGATATGTCCAAATGCATTGATTTTAGATTTGGCATGGCTTTTGGATTGAATAATTAGCATAGTGTTACCATGGTAGGTAAAATAAGGCGGGGAATCATCTATGGCACATGCTAAAGCAAAACAATTTATGGTCATTTTAAATACTATACACTAATAGATCTAAGGAGAACATAATATAATGGATACTTTGCAATAAAATGAATATTATAGATACAACAAGCAAGAAGAATCATTTTGTCGTTACCACAATGTATTTATCATTACTATCTGTCTTTCCGATGCCGTGTCGATCATAATATACATCATAAGACCTGAATGACGATCAAGCTTTATAGTACAAAATATTCTGCTTCGGGGTGATGTACTATAATCGCCGCAGTGGACTGATCAGGTATTATTTGTCCGGACTCAGTTAGACTCATACCTGATTTTTCAGGACCCAACAACTTCCAAACAAGATGGTGTTGCGATATATCAGGACAGCTAGGATAACCCCAACTATACCTCAGACCACGATTAGGGCCTATTTGAAGCTCAGTTCTTATGATGGAATTGAGCCACTCGGCCAAGGCTTCTGCTGTCTCTACTGCCAATCCATGCAAGTAATATGCGTCAGTGTATCTATTTTGTTTATTCCATTCATCAATAATCTCAGTGACTTTATTACCTACGGTAACGGCCTGAAAGCACACAATGTCATTTGGTCCAAAATAGTCTGTTAAACACAGATATTTTTCTTTGGATGATCTCGGAAACTCAAATACGACTTCCTCTTCCGTTGATATGGGGGGATCGACCAATAACTTGCCGTCCCTATTGTGACAGCTGAAGTAGCCATAAACTGCTCTAGGTTCAAATAATTTCTCTTCTATGACCTTTTCCTTCCATTGTAAAAACAGCTTTTCGGCTTCATTTGTGAAATCACGAGCAGCTTGCCCGCGTATTCCCCAAGAGAGCACAAAAAGAGATTTTTTGTTAATGTGATTCCATACTTTATTGAGATCGATTTCATCTGATCCTAACCTTACTTGTTTGTTAATGTGAGGTGGAGTGGGTGGTGGGATTGGTTTTATGTTGCTGACTGGAGGCACAGCCTTGTAACTTTCGGGGTGCTGTGCAGCCTGGATTTGCCGATCTTCCCAAGCCTTTGTTTTGCTTTGCCAGTCCAACATAAATTGCTGCTTCTCTTGTGACATAAGGCTATTGATAACTTTCAGACCTTCAAAGGCAGTTTTGCAATAGAACACACCTGATTTGTAAATTCCTGCTTCTGTTGCGATTCTGTTTATGTAGCTACTATTAATCGCGGCACCCCCACATAATACGGGGATATTTAGATTGTTTTGCTTAGCATATTCTATGAAATACTGCATTTGCTTTGACGTTGAAACAAGCAATGCAGATAGTCCCACAGCGTCGGAATTCGTTTCTTTAATTTTCTCAACTATTCTCTGTAGAGGAACTTGTTTTCCAAGATCGTAAACAGTGTATCCGTTATTTACAAGAATAGTTTTCACCAAGTTCTTTCCTATATCGTGAACGTCCCCATACACTGTACACAACACTATTCTGCCTTTGCTAACTCCTTCTTGTCTGATCAGATATTTTTCCAACTCGGCAACAGCGGCCTTCATACATTCTGCTGACTTTAATACAAATGGAAGTATGAGTTCGCCGGATCCAAACTTGTCACCTACTTCTTTCATAGCAGGTAGCAAAACTTCGTTCAGGGTTTGAACTGCTGCATTATGAAAATCTTCTTTTGACGCCTGAAACGTGAGGTTAGTTTCCTGACGGTCCTTTATGACCTCATTTTTCTCTGAGCCTTTAATTCTGCTGTAAATTGCCTCAACCACATCCTGCTCTATCCCATCTTTCAATCTATTGACAATTCTAAAATAGCATCTTTGATCAGCGGTTAACCGTGGGTCAATATCTGTTGGTTTGATAGAAGAAGAAAAAGAAGAAGAGGACTTAGACTCCAGTTCTCCAAAGTATGAAATCAGTTCTCCTAGGGCATTTGAGTTTCTATTAAAGATCAAGTCTTCTGCTAGTCTTCGTTGTACAGCTTCGATCTCTGAATAGGCAGTAATATCTCTAGCGTTGATGATGACAGTATCGAGTCCAGCTTTGATAGCATGATATAGAAACACGGAATTTACTACCTTTCTAACCTTAGCGGGAAGACCAAAACTAACATTGCTCAAACCCAGTGTTGTAAAACAGCCCGGAATATCCTGTTTCACCAACCGTATTCCTTCTAGTGTAGCCTTTGCTGAATCCATGAATTCGGCTTCGCCTGTGGCAAGAGTAAAGGTCAGGACATCAAAGATAAATTGCCATGGCTGAAGACCATAAGCCTTACCCGTGCTAAATAGAAGCTTTGCGGTTTCAAGTTTTTCCTGAGGGGTTTTCGCCATGCCACTAGGACCAATACACATAGCTATGGCAGGAACACCGTACCTTACCATCAATGGAGCTAATGAATGAAACTTTGAACCGTCACCTTCCAAATTAATAGAGTTGATTATAGGTTTACCTGGAATTTGTTCCAAAGCCGTCTTGATCACCTTCGGATCTGTAGAATCGATAACGAGGGGAGCCTCTATCTCTAGGCTGAGACGCTTGACAAGAGTCTTCATAAAATCACATTCGTCTGACCTTTCTGTGGTAGCGACGCAGACGTCGAGACAATGAGCTCCGTCGTCAACCTGAGTTCTAGCTAAATTTACAAGGCCTTCAAAGTCGTTTTTAAGAACCATTTCCTTGGCTTTCCTTGAGCCCTGCGTATTCAGTCGCTCGCCAATTATTAAAGGCGGAGGCTCTTGTCTAAGTTCCACTGCCTTTAGTGCGGAACTGACTCTAGCTACATTTTTCCTCATTTGATTAGATACCGGTGTCATTGAGCTAAATCCTATCTAAAACCTTACGATATACGATCATCTAGTTGCTATGGTGCTACTGATTGTTGATACTTATCTAGGCTTATCCGTAGTTCAGAAATATGGGCTGGTTTAGTCCCACAGCACCCCCCTATTATGCGAACACGTTTATAATTTATCAGAAAATCTTCCATCTTATCTGCGATTTCCCTAGGGCTCATTTTGTACAGTGCTTTGCCACCCTCGTTTTGCGGCATTCCTGCATTAGGCATCACGAGTATGGGTAATTCATTCTGTTCACTAAGCCATCTAATGCTAGGCTCCATTTCGACTGGTCCCGTTGAGCAATTCAATCCGAATACGTCGATCCCCATGTCACATACTGTAGTATATGCTGACTGAATGTT
Source organism: Thermoproteota archaeon (assembly GCA_046724555.1). Classification (GTDB taxonomy): domain Archaea; phylum Thermoproteota; class Nitrososphaeria; order Nitrososphaerales; family Nitrososphaeraceae; genus JAFAQB01. Next base: position 14,911 of record JBKOWU010000113.1, read on the forward strand.
AGTTCCAAGCAGCATTTTCCCGTACTGGTCGAGCGTGACATTAGCTATAATGGCAATTCTCTCAGCAGGGTTCGTTTTTTCGATCGCGTTGCGACACGCCTCAATTGCAAGTTTTACTTCAAGAATATCTTGACTTGTCTCGATAAGTAAGGCGTCGACATCACCCAGGATCAGACCCTCAGCCTGCAATTCAAATGCCATTCTTATATCATCGAGTGACTTTTGTCCTAGATCCGGATCGTCAGAGCTTGGCAGGTATCCTGTAGGGCCCATTGAACCTATCACGTATCTTGGTCTATCAGAAAATAAATTGCAGGTTTGTCTTGCAAGGTGAGCTGCATTTTTATTAAACTCAACAGTTTTATCGGCAAAACCGTATTCCGCAAGTTTTAGCTTGTTGCTCCCAAAAGTATTGGTTTCAACACAATCTGCACCAGCATGCAGATAATTTATATGAATTTGCTTGATCCACTCCGGTCTGCTCAGCGAAAGCCCGTCATTAAAGCCGTCCTTCTTTTCTGGAAAATCATCTAAGTTTGGATTCAAGCTTTGGATTTCAGTTCCCATTGCTCCATCAAAAAGGAGGATCCTCTTTTCAACATAGTCAACAAATGATTCCCTCATTATGGTTAACTTCAAGAATAGGCTATACCGTTTAATAGTTTTGCACTAATGAATTCCTTCGATCTATGATTGTATTTCGATGTTGGTTGTTGTTGATTAGCAAATCCAATGAATAGATCTGATCTCATACACAAAAATATTTATTGCAAGATAAAATAGATCAAGTTGCTGTTACTTCATATATAAGGTTCTATACTTGATAAGCTTAGCAGGGTCCATAGTTCAGTTTGGATAGAATGGCTGCCTGCGGAGCAGTTGGTCGAGGGTTCAAATCCCTCTGGGCCCGTTAACTACATGAGTTCATATGCAAGCTAAATGTTATAGGATATCACACTTGAAAAACGGAGGCCTGTACAATGCCATATAAACTGACTACGACGGTAAAAAATATACATTCCATATCTAACTCAATTAATGCTGGACTAAAGCCGTATTATGAGAAAATGCCATATTATCGAGCTGAAAAGATGTTCCACTGAGTTGTTGTTGTGCCATTGCTGTATGATTTTGGTTTAATACTAGTGTAAAAGCAGACAATATGCTAGTTCTAATAATAATAATGCCAATCAAGAGCGTGACCGTTATCGCAGTCACATGATGTGAGGAAGCATGGAATGTAGGTTCATCTTTTCCTACCATTAGAATCTGGTAGTCGGCTTGTTATAATAGTATGATGGGTACATTGCCTTGCATTGTACCCAGAGCAGTTTAATAACATATGAATGAATTAATCACCTATGAATACTAATGACATAATGTCCCAAATTCAAATGAATAAGGCTAGAGGCTATTCGTCATCGTTGCCGGACAAAACAACCATGTCAATTAAAGAAAAGGAGTATTATTGATCATGGACATGAAACTAGAAGTTTTGTTCATACCTGTCTCTGATGTCGATCGGGCGAAACGCTTCTACGAGAAACTGGGATTTCGCTTGGATATCGACATCGCCAACGAGGACTTCCGGGGAATACAATTCACTCCTCCCGGTTCTGAGGCGTCGATCATCTTCGGCAAGGGAATCACTTCTGTCCAGCCGGGCTCAATCGACCGCCCTGTCTTGGCGGTGTACGACATTGATGCCGCCCGCAACAACTTGATCGCCCGCGGCGTCGACGTGAGCGAGGTTTTCCACTATGCCGCTGGCCCATTCAACAAGACCGTGGAGAACCCACGCGTCAGCGGGCGCGACCCGCAAGGTCGCTCCTACTTCTCATTTGCCTCGTTCGAGGATCCGGACGGGAACGGCTGGCTGCTTCAGGAGATCCAGACGCGGCTTCCAGGCCGCGAGTGGAACTTGACGCGCCCACAGGCCATGGACGTTGCAACCTTGGCAGGGCTCCTCCACGAGACAGCAGAGCACCATGACCACTTCGAGAAGACGCATGCCCAGCATCACTGGTGGGACTGGTATGCGTCCTATCTGAGCGCGCGTCAGAGCGGCAGCAATCCAGAGAAGGCAGCAGCCGCCGCCAATCGCTACATGGAGGAGGTCATTCACGTTCTTCCCCTTTGACGCCGTTCGAGTAGCCACGCTATGAATGGCAAAGAAGAGGGGCCAAATTCATTAGAGCCAAAGGACCATGGTCTTGAAATTCGCTGCTATATGCATGACCCTGATGGTCATATCATCGAAGTTGGACAAACAACCGGTGGATTGAAAGATATTAATACTGGATAAGGCAGGTGGCTGATTTATCAGGCTACTACTATTTTCTTTAACAATACAAGCACGACGACATCTTAAGTTTGTTCAGCATCTACTAATACTACATTCTCTGGCCAAACCATTCCAGTAGGATGAACCGTACCATTCACACACATCTACTAAATTTACACCTGCTTGATATGCTAGAGCTATACCCTCTCCATAGTTTTCAAAAATCCTTAAACTACTTACTGCATATACTCGTGTATATCCGCCAGTAGTAAGGATTAAAGATTGCATTCAAATGTAACAAATTCTTTTTTTCGATGGCTATTCCAAATGCTCCTTTGAGTGCTTCTTGTTCTACTTCTTTTACCTATTTGGAAAATCCATCAGCATGGCCTTTCTACTTAAAAACTATTTGAGAGGAGCATACTGAGCATTGGTATTATTATGCATATATTTGGGATTCAACTTCTAAAAAATTAAAGAGCAAATACATAGGAAAAGAATTGCCATTGCCGTAAGTTAGCTGGTTTGAATATGCTATTCGATTCTTATGTAAGTACATACAGATTAGCTGTTTAATTATGCTCCATGAAATACAATATTGCTGACCCCTTGTGTAAGCACTCATCATATTAGTTCAATGTTTTTTATATTAACCATAGGATAAAAAGCATGGGTGCAATGTATAACGAGAAATGCGATAAATGCGGTCAAGAAAGACCAGAATTCTTTGTACAAGTAAATAAACTACTAGCGCTGGTTCAGAGACACAGTTCTGGTGTTTGGAATGTATTAGGGGGAAATCATTCGAAGGTAGCGAGTAACTAAAAAAAGTACTTCTACAGAATTAGAACCCTTCCATAGGAAAAGGATTTGAATTTGTTTTCTACATATTCATTCTTCAGATTATTATTTTCACAATTGCTATTAAATGATACAGCTTACAATACCTATATCAGATATTATGTCATCCTCATCATTCCCTACTCCTAAAGAGCTTTGGTGCTTTGCTTGCAACTCTAAAAATAACTTGTCTTCATGACTGTTGTCCAAAGCATTGTGATATGTGCGATAGGATAAAGGCTATACTTATGAGAGCAAATGGACTAGTATGATGATTAATTCTACTTTTTGTCTGCTAGCATTGACATAATCTCTTTGGTATTATTATAAATGCAAATATAAGACAGACAAATTATTGTTACTGCAAAGCAAGTTCCACACATGCATCGAACTTTGTATAATATTTTTTGACGTCTGAATTACCATATTTTGATCTGAATTTTTCTGTTACTTCTTTAACTTTGTTAGCGTCGGTTATTGTTCTGGCTTTGCCGGTTATTCCCTCTCCATCTACAGAAATTTTCATATTTGGATTTTTTTGCACATTTTTATACCATTCAGTATCTGATCCTTGAACTGGCAGAAGATATAATATATCGCCTTCATATACAAACCATACAGGTCTGGATATTTCTCGACCCGAATTTCTCCCTGTGACAGACAACTCAATTTCATTTGTTCTGTCTAATATGCTCTTTAGTTTAGATTCAGGCATATATGCACTATTCTGCGTATGTGCTAATTATATTTTTAAAAGTTATGACATTAGGGTTAGGTGACATAATATGTATTGATACTCAAGGTGATCATTCGTTGTAACATATATTGTGACACACGGGAGTCATAGTAATAGCGCATAATAGTTCAATATCATGATATAGCAATGACCAACACTTCTAGTATTTCCATGATAAATGATATTGTCTAGATCGCTTTTTGGGCCTCAAATTAATGTCAAATTTGATTTACAATCCTCCGTGTGATACAGCTTTGATGATTATTACTGTACTATTTGGAACAAATTTTTTCTCGTTCTATTTACTCTTCCTATTATTGGAATAGGATAACCACACTTTTTACAACAGTTATTATCATTAAGATTCCATGAACCTATACTATATCCATAACGTTCTATAGCAATGCTTTTGCATTCAGGACAATAAGTATGTTCTAATGGATGACCAGGAACGTTACCAAGATATGCATACTTCAAACCTTCCTCTTTTGCAATGGCATGATGCTTCTCCAAAGTTTCAACTGGCGTCAGACCAAATTCCATCATTTTATAATCTGGATGGAACCTCAAGAAGTGAATTGGAGTATCAGGTCCTAGTTCATCGTATACAAATTTACATAGCTTTCTTGCAGCTTCTAGGTCATCTCCAACTTGTGGAACTATGAGGTCTGTAATTTCCGTATGAATGAATGTCTTATCTCTTATCTCTTTTAATGTTTGAAAAATTGGATCTGCTGATGGAATTCCTATATATCGTCTTACAAACTCTTGTTTACCACTACCTTTAAAATCAACTGTTATACAATCCAAAAACTTAC
>JBKOWU010000030.1:0-2907 GCA_046724555.1 Thermoproteota archaeon
ATCAAGTATTTTAACCTGCGATTTTTTGGTGCAAGCCAGTATAGACAATTATCATAAACATTAGCAAAAGAAAAATAAATGGAAATATGCCGTTTGTTGCTAGCTTACGTCGCATAGTCTGTGGGATATTCTTTGCAATACTCTTCGCAACCCCGTATGAAACTATGTAGAATATTATACCAATGAGAATTACTGTTCCGGTAGCAGTATTTTGGTTTGTACTAGGTGGTATTATAATACCCGCAACTATGCCTGCAATAAGTCCTAGTACTGCTCTCATGTAAAAAACACGATCCAGTGATTCCAAAATAGGTTACTTGTGTCATTAAATATCACTTGGTTTAATTTCTTGCGGTTTACCAAGCTATAACAGCTTTGCAATTACTAATAATTATTGGTTTAGTTAATATTTATGGCTGACTTAGTAGTATTGTTATGTATGGAGTTGTCTGGAATTGAACTGCATTATGTAGTAAACGAAATTAAAAATATTATTAAAGAATATTATATAAGTAACGTTAATGCAGTCACAAAAGATTCTTTTCTTTTCAGACTACATCATCCTAATAAACCTGATGTTATGCTCGTGATTTCGACTAGAGGTATTTGGTTAACAAGGCTTAAGTTCAAACAAATCCAAGAAAATGATCTTATTAACATACTCAAAGCTGAAGTAGAAAGAGCAAAGATTGAATCAATAGAACAACGTGGTAGTGAACGTATAGTATCTATAAAATTCAAACATATGGACGGTAAATGCAGAGTAGTAATAGGAGAGTTCTTTGGACAGGGGAATATAATATTGTGTGATGAAAATATGCTCATACTCGCTACCCTTAGCCCTATTGAAGTAAGACATAGGATCTTAAGGACCGGTTTACACTATGTTTATCCGCCAGCTCGTGGGAATGATGTATTTGACCTTTCATTTGAACAACTACAATATCTAAGAAGTACTAGTGAAAAAGACCTCGATGTTTTAAGATGGCTCGGTAGAAGTACTTCTATGCCCAGAAGATTCGTAGAAGAAGTAGCAACTAGGGCCAGTGTACAATCAAAGAAAGTGGGACAACTTTCAGATGATGATCTAAACAAGGTTTACACTGAAATACAAGAGTTAGTTGCAAATGTTAGCACAGGTAAGAACCTTGAACCTATAATAATCACAGGAGCAGACGGTAAGGCACAAGACGCACTTCCGATCGTAACACATAATGTAACTAAATTGCCATTCAAGCTAAAAAAAGTCAGCTCATATATGGATGCGATAGATGAAGTTCTTAGCGGCAATATATTAGATCTAGGACGTAATATTAAGACAGTGGAAATTGGAAAAGAGATTGTAAGTCTAGAACATGATTTAACTGAGCAGAATAAAGCAAAAGAAGAAGTTATTTCAAAGTCCAATACGATAAGAAAGATTGCTAGTGAGTTAATGGCTCTTTCTTATTCGGGAGCACATGCTTTTGACGAGGGCCGAGTTAAAGAATTGCTAGCGGCTAACTGCGTATATGTTATCACTGAAAAAGGAGTTAAATTTTTAGAGGTAGTTAATGAGCGTATTCGACTTGATGATAATAATAATCTGCCCAAGATAGCATCTCTTCTTTTTGGAAGGGCCAAGGAAATGGAAAGAGGAAGTGCATCGATAGAGGAAGCCAAATCAAGATTACTTGCACAGATACATAAATTACGAAATCAAACTGCCAAGATACATAATAAAGTCATTGTAAAACATCAGGTCAACAAGGAATGGTATGAGAGATATAGATGGTTTATAACAAGTGACGGTTTGTTAGCGATAGGCGGCAGAGATTCCTCTTCTAACTCTGTTGTCATTCGTAAATATTTAACTGAATATGATATTATATTCCATGCAGAAATCTATGGCTCTCCATTCTTTGTTATTAAAAATTCAGCAGCAACAACGTCACCACGAACAACAGCTGCTGTTGTTGTTGGTGATGGTGATGATAATGATATATCTATGAGCTTACAACAAGTAGCACAGGCAACAGTCTCTTTTAGTAGAGCATGGAAGGATGGATTGTCTAGCGGGGATGCATATTGGGTGAAAGCCGATCAAATAAGGAAAGGCGCGCCTACAGGACAATTTCTTCCTAAGGGTTCGTTTGTTATTGAAGGAAAACGTAATTACATAAAGGGAGTTGAAATAAAACTCGCGATTGGAGTAATGCAAATGAGCAACAATAAATTTACTCTTGTTTGTGGTCCAATAGACGCAGTAAAGAAGAGTTCTCTGGTATATTCAGTTTTATTACCTGGCACTATGGATCCGACTAATATTGCTAAAAAAATTAAAAATGAATTCATCAGAGTAGATTCAGATCATACGGAGTTGCTGGATTTTATTAAAACAATAAGTATAGATGACTTTGTAAGGACAATTCCATACGGACAGTCAAAAATTTCCTTTACTGAAAGAGGAGAGAGAAGAGAGATAGTAGGTATAGCAACTACGAATGATTTATCTTCTTCAGCTAAGCAAAGTAATTAAAGGTATGTTTTGAATCTGATATTGTGGTAAAAAGGCCAATCAGACAACATGGTGATGCTAATATGACTACCCGTGTTCTGGTAAGAGATATTATGAATAGTTCTATCATATCGGCTTCACCCCACGATACAATAAAAGATATTGCTACCAAGATGAAAGAGGAAAGGATTGGAAGCATCATCATTATGGAAAATGAGAAAGCAGTAGGAATAGTTACAGATTGGGACATAGTTTCGAACGCTGTCATCAAGGATATCAAACCTACTATGGTCAAAGCTTCGGATATAATGCAAAAGCTACACACTATAGAAGGGGAAGAAGGTATTACTGAAGCTGCTCGCATTTTGAGACAACATAATATAAAACGTCTTGGCGTAGTTTATAAGAAC
>JBKOWU010000244.1:0-6538 GCA_046724555.1 Thermoproteota archaeon
AATATCTATAGGCATAAGTCTAACAATTTCTATGTTAGTGCCGTTTCCTTTTTCGTTAGTTGCTATAATAGGAATTTTCATTTTGCTTAACTTCTATATGAGAAAGAGAATGATGAGCAGAATGGGAGGAGGAGGAAGAGGAGTAGGAATGTTTGGTTCAATGTCTTCAATGTTTGAAGATAATTCGCTGAATTACTACTGTATGACCTGTGGAACAAAGCATAGGGAAGCTGCATGTCCTAAGTGCGGTTCAAAAATGAAAAGAGTCGGATCTTAAATTAGTTAGGTTTAGCTCATATGAATAAAAAATCTCAAGCTGTATCGCAGCTTATAAAAATCAAGAATATTCCTATTCCTAAAACCTGTATATTTCTTGGTGATTTAACCTATCTACAATAAGGCTGCTCTTAATCTGAATGAGTCATTTTTCCGATAGTTGATTATTATTTGTGTCTGCAACCCATGCTGATATCCTAAACAATAATCTTAATTACTCGCTTGAGGGTCAATGTCGCTATTACAGTCAATCGCATCGGGACTCATAGTAGTAGAAGCAGAAAAACTACATTGTACTAATTTGAAATTTGGCAGCTGATGCTCACTTACCATTATGTTGATGATAATGTATCTGATGGTTCTTGCTTGCAATAGTAGAGGGGATTGGACCATTACTTCTAATCCCCTACTAGGCAGAACTATGTCAAGAATCTAGCACCGATTAAATCAGATTATTAATGTATAACTACTATTGCATGTTTATCCTTATCATACACGCAATCTTGATACTTGCTAAACAAGCAGCGGTAAAACGATAACGTGATACCCGCTGCTCAAGCCCTGCCATCATAAAGAGTGCAACACTTGCTAACTAGTACTTTATTATGTAGATGTCAGAAAGACATATTGAATAATTTAAAAATCTGGATCAACTTGGCTAGTCTAAATTAATAAATCAACAAATCATAGTTGCGTTCGTATACCATCGATAGACAACTGCTTCTAATCTCGTACCATCTGTCATTACACTATACAATAGATATGACAGCAGGAGCAATTTATCGACTTTTACAGAATAGCAGGACTACGATCATACTTGCTATTATGATTTAATTTAATTCTTATATTGTTAAAATTCTTTGTTCTTCAAAATAAACCTTACAATATTCGCAATGCACATCAAGTTCTAGAATTTCGCCTTGGCTTGTGATATGGTTTTTTGTATGATTGTATGCTAGCTCTATATCCTTTTTGATAGTTTCTGAGACAAGACAGTCTATCTTATACAATTCTTCAGCCATTATACGTCCTTTGGTTGAAATTTTATAAAAAAGTTTCGAAAGAAGAGGCTGAAGTATACTTGAACATTAATACATTGTTTGGATCAAATTTAGATAAACATTCAATAACCTAAAAAATTACAAGCAACTTACGTACGTTACGTTAGCACTTGTCCACGTCTCGTTAGTGTTTCGACATATTATACCGGTGCTTTCAGTGTCTTTTAACGATAACCTCAAATAAGTGATAATAAAGCGGATAATAATGATTTACTGGCTGTAATAACTCCGGTATTCATAATGTGAACAGCAGCAATAGGGATGGCAGGTGAGCAGAAACTATCGGGGAGGTTATATTATATCTGACAAGGATTGTACCTTTTAAATCTCGTGATATCAAACTTAAAATTGCTGTAAATTTAATACAAATTTTTATAAATACGGCATCATAATAATAATATACTTAAAAGATAAGTTATGTTCGTATATTATTATGCCTACAACTATTAATGGTATAATGAGAAAACAATTAGAAACAATTGATGCAATAGCTTCTGTTCAACAAGCAGCCAAGAAAATGAAGGATAGGAATGTCAGTTCATTGGTGGTACTTGATGAAAATGGCAAGCCGCAAGGTTTAGTTAGTGAAAGAGATTTAGTCACAAAAGTATGCACCACTGATGTACCAGTTCATAGCATCAAAAATAAAGAAATAATGTCTTCGCCTCTTATCACTATTAGTTCTAGCTCATCTCCATCAAAAGCAGCAGATATGATGTTACAACATAATGTAAGGCATTTACTCGTTATTGATAATGATAATGCGGACAAACCCATAGGTGTTATCACTCCGCTTGACTTTACAAGGCACCAGGAATATGTTGCTAATGAGGATAGAGAAGCCATTGAGAAGATGTTAGAATATTATATATGAATATCTATGATGTCGCTAGTTTCAAGTAACACTGTTGATTCTTATTGCTCTTCTTATCTTATTAAATACTATTCTATTTGAAGCCTATTTGTACTCTATACTATTTCATACTAAGTATTACTAATATTCTATGACATACTTATATACCTGGATATATTTTCCTTGATACAGATCTGAATCTAATAGCGATCTAGACTTGTTCTAAAAGAGAAAACAAATGAAATAAATAAATAATATTATTTTCCGAGGTAGAAATAGATTGTCTAAGCAATGCCGGATATAAAATCACATATGAAAATTAATGGATTATGCAATTATCTTGACTTGATCTTGTTTAGATTAGTTTTTTAGTAACCTGCTATCTTTGTAATTCAATATGATGTTTTATGATTTTATATAGAATGTTATGATTTGCCTTGTATTCTATAATCGCGGAAAAGCTTTCAAGTGACCGTCTTAATTTAAATAAGTGCATTAGTAATATCATCAGCCATAAGAATAACTTTGACATCGGGTAAATACTTTAACAAAGGCGTAAAAGCTCTTGATTCTCCTGATATAGGACATGTTGTAAGAGAAACCCCTGATAAAATCGTAATTTTTGGTGGCAAGCATGAGAGATATGATATACCTATTTCTGAAATCCAGCAAGTTGGCGCTAACGTTCTACTCGGCCTAACTCTTAAAGATATTATTAACAGGTACAAAGTTAACCGCGAAGACCCTCTACCTACAAGTCGCAAAGACCCATGGAATTCTCCTTCTGGAAGAATTGATCTTGGTACTTACGAAAAGGAGTATCCAAAGACATTATTTAATAAGGGAGTACGAGCAAAGAACGAAGACCATGTTGGATATATAATGCGAGAAACTGATGATAAAATCGTAATTTTTGGTGATCGTGGTTATAGGTATGATATCCCAAAATCACACATAATAGCAGTTGGAAGGAATGTGATTCTAGATATAGACTTTCCTGAGATATTTAAGTATGAAGTAGATAGAAATGCTCCACTTCCTACAGGAGAACCAGTTGATAAATTGGCATACGATGCGTACCCAGAAGATTATCATAGACCCAAAGAATAAGATAGATCGACTTCTGAAAATTTTTTGTCCAAAATGAAGGGAACAGAAAATACAACTATCATATCTTGTATCTTAATTGAACGACAATTTAAAATCATTTATGGGTAATATCAATTAACATGACAAGCAAGGATCAAACAAGTCTAATTACTATGAAGATAACGATCAGCTAGAAGTAATAGTTATAATAAATCAAGTTTTCTGATTACAAAGATATATCACTATTGTAATTCACAATAATGATACTCTTCATGAATCTAGAAGGGAGGATATATAAAATATCATATGCTAGATGGGAATTTCTTAAGAGGATATGAAGTTGACTTCTTAGTGGACATAGGTCTTTCACTACTTGCTGGATTTCTAATAGGTGCTGAGAGAGAGTCTAGAGGTAAGGCAGCTGGTATTAGTACGCACTGTTTTGTTATTGCAGGCTCTATGATATTCACATATTTATCAGCACAGGTCGATCCTAATTCCTCATCAAGAATAGCTGCTCAGCTTGTTACAGGAATTGGTTTTCTAGGTGCAGGCGTTATACTAAAAAGTGAATCAGATGCAAGAATTACTAACCTGACAACTGCAGCTGCTATATGGTTTGCAGCTTCGATAGGTATGGCTATTGGATTTAATTTTTATTTTATGGCTATAATTGCAATAGCGTTTGCTGTATTAGTGCCAAGGATTCCTCATATTTCCAAAATAAAAGACGTAGCAGATAGATAGATAGAGAGATAGAGAGATATTGTATCGTTGGAAAAAAGTTGTCTCCATTTTCAGACGGGTTGCATGATTCCTGATGCTGACCTATCTATACAATCGAGTCTTAGATAACAACTACAATCAAACTTATATCGAAATATTTTTGCACCATGTTTAGAAAGTTAAATTTGATCTAAACTAATATCAAATGCAGCTGATGATCCTGCTTATGCATGCTAAGTCTAACTATATTGATTGCTACTGCTGGGCTCTCTGATAAAAAGTGTGGTTTTCATAATTCGCGTATATATGCGATGAGAACATATTCGGTGCCCTTAGTACAGAAAAGTTATCTCGTATAAAATCTTGTAAAGACTTAAACTTAACAAGCCAATCCAATTCCTACGGATGTTCCATTCATCTATAGTAATCTTACATATAAGAATTGTTCACCATGAATAACTAATAAATTTGATCTTTAATGGATTAAATATTCTGTATCGCTACTATCTTTGCCTTCGTAAATCTGCAAATTCCTTATAGCCCTCTTGAAACTCTTTTTGTAATCTATCCAGTAGGACCATAAATCTATTATCCTTGGAGAGAGTATTTTTCATTGCACTCTCTAGCTCATAAAATGCCACTTTAGCATTATCATTATCAACCTCAGGGCTTGTTCCAAGTATGTTTGATTCATTATACATTATTGCCATCTTAAATCCTAAAGTTTTAACATGCCACTCTAACTCAGATTCTAATCCCTTAATATATCTGCCATAACCTTCAGTATTATCAGCGCCTTTGATCATATTAAGTGTATAAAGAGTTGATTCACAACACGTTCTCAAATAATGGGTTATTACAGAATATAGACGAGCAGTACAAGATTTTATAGTATCTGTTTCAAAATATGGGTAAAGCAGCGTCTTCAACAATACATTGTCTTGATATTTTACTAATAGCTTCGGAGAGTAAGTCGTCACATTCAAAAATATATAAAACAGGCCACAACTAGTTAATTTATAGGTTATTGCCCCACCCAAAAATTTTCCTTCTTCTTCTATTAAATTTAATTCTTGAAGCCTCTTTATTGTAATGTATTCATTTTTATACGCCGTAGGCTGCCTTCTGGATCTGATATAAGAGGTAATTTTGTAAGATGAATCATGACCGCTCATAATTTTGAAAAGGAATGATTTCTCTATCTCACTAAGCTCTATTAGCTTACATGCAGATACCTCCGATACATAGATCGAATAGTCCACTTGTATATATGTCAGCCTATATTCAATAAGTATTTCTTAGTTTGTAGTATTTAATGTGTATGAATACGTAGACATAATTAATTTATTTCAAGTTATAAGATCTCTAACAATAGATGGATAAGGATGGTAGAGTCGAATTTAGGAAATAGTGAAGATAATGGAATTGGGACAAATCGACATCTGGAAGCAGTTTCAAGTTTTTAATCTTATCTCTACAAAAATGGGAACTTGGCAATACCACCAATGCATATCATTAGATATGTTAATAGTTATATATACATATAAGTTCCATTTTCGACTTCTAGTGAATAAAAATTTATAATCCCGTGTTTAGACGTGTTGTGAGCACGCATCAATCAATGAGTAAAATAATCTATACGCAGATTTTTTATAGCAAGAATCTATAGCCAACGCAGGTATATGGGTATCAGTGATACTGCTAATGATGAAAGAACTGTTATCGAAGTTACTGTCGTAGGAAAAGATCGTAAAGGCATTGTAGCAGATATAACTAGTTTCATCTTCAGAAACGGAGGAAATATCGAACAGATAAACCAGAATGTGGTTAGAGGGCTATTTGGAATGCACTTGGAAGCATCATTCCAAAAAAGTATCGACAGAAAAGATCTTGATGAGGGACTCAGATATCTATCAAAAAAATTGCAAATGGAAATTAAAGTTCATTACCAAGAAGCAAATAGGATCAAAAACGTTGCAATTTTGGTAAGTAAAGAAAATCATTGTCTCACGGCAATTTTGGATTCGAACAGCAAGAACGAATTTGGTGCTAATATTAAAGTTGTCATCGGAACAGAGAGTACGCTACATTCACTTGCAGATAATGCTGGAATACCATTTTATACTGTTAACAACGCCGATCAGCACGAGGCAGAAATTGGCATCCTCCAATTAATTGAAAAATATAATATCGATGTAATTGTCCTTGCAAGATATATGCGTGTCTTAACTCCCAATTTTGTTTGGAGATATCCAAATAGAATTATTAATATTCATCCGTCGCTTCTTCCGGCGTTTCCTGGTGCTTATGCCTATGTGCAGGCTTATGAAAGGGGGGCAAAGATAGTTGGTTGTACTGCTCATTTCGTAACTGAAGACCTTGACCAAGGTCCAATCATTTGTCAAGAATCATTTAAGATTTCTGAATCAGATACACTGGAATCTATAAAAAGTAAAGGACGTACATTAGAGGGTAAGACGCTTCTAGAAGCCATAAAGCTATACTTGGAAGGAAGACTGGAGGTATATTGGAG
>JBKOWU010000323.1:0-5749 GCA_046724555.1 Thermoproteota archaeon
ATCTCCGTACAAGATGAATTATGATCTTGCTGGTGGACAGACTAAAACATTTAGCTTCAAGGCAGATACGGTAGGCGGTTTTACATATTATTGTAACTATGATCTACCAAGTATGATAGGGCACTTAGAAGTGCTTCCATAGAATAAAAAGTAAAGATTATACGGTGTATAATCTCGTTCTTCTACGAACAATAGAACCTGACAAAGCTTACTTCGTAACTACTAGCCAACTTATCATATCAGGTGTCAAGGGACAGAAAACTCGCGAACTACATAGTCAATTAATTTACGTAAATTATCATCAGGCTGCTGCTTGTCAGAATGAAGGTCAATAAAAATCAATTAATTTTATCATCCTTCGAAATCATTTCTGTAGATGGCCGTCTTTAGAAATAGAACAAATGGATAGACAGCGCTTGCAAGCTATTGAATCATTACAGATAACTGATAGCGCTGTCAAGTGTCAACAATGCCATATGGCTGTACCTATTGTTGGTAAATTGCCTAAGCATGATGGCAAATGATCTGTTTGCTATCGGTTTAAATAATTAGCACTAATTCTAACACTGCGAAATAATATAATGAAGATTGTATTTCAAGATCCAACTTTCTCATTTCAATTGCTTAGAGCAATAAGTGAAACGTATTATAAGGGTGCTGACATAGGCGAATGTCTTTCTACTGCATATCGCATAAAAGAAGGTGACTTTGAGAGTTGGCATAAAGAATGGCTAAATACGGCACAAAGAGTTCACAAATATGCTGATGATAGTCTTGATGCAGGACACAAAGTGAGTGCATGCCAAGCCTATCTTCGCGCTTCGAATTATTACAGGGCAGCAGAGTTTCTCCTCATGGACCCTGAAGATCCAAGAATTCAAACAACATGGGGGAATAGCAAAGAGTGCTTTAGAAAAGCAGCGGAGCTTTTCTCGCCGCAAGTCAAAGTTGAGTCTATAGAAATACCATACGAACAAACTACATTACCAGGGCATTTCTACAGCAGTAATAATAACAACACGACGTCTTCATCGTCAAAACAAAAAAGATCCACTCTAATAGCTCATGGCGGCTTTGATTCTACTCTTGAAGAATTGTATACTGCAGCTGCAGCTCCTGCACTCGAAAGAGGTTATAATTGTATCACATTTGAAGGACCAGGTCAAGGAGGAGTAATACGCAAACAGAAGATTCCTTTCCGTTATGATTGGGAAAAGGTAGTTACACCTGTAATAGACTTTGTCAGCCAAAATTATGAAGAACAATGTGATCTGAATCGTATCGCATTAATGGGAATAAGCATGGGAGGATATCTAGCAGCTAGGGCAGCAGCCTTTGAACATCGTATTGCTGCATGCATGCTAAATGACGGTGTATATGATGGCTATGATGCCGTTGCATCAAGTTTTCCCAAGTCGTTACTAACGGCAATAGAAAATGGTGATTCGAAAGCTGTTAACATGGTACTTGGTATTATGATGGAATCTGATCCTAATATAAGATTCAACATCCAGCATGGAATGTGGACTGCTGGTGTTAACACGCCATATGAACTCATACAGGGTTCCAAAAATTATACAATAAAAGATATAGTACAGAATATCAGGTGTCCTACACTAGTTCTTGAAGCAGAAAAAGATGATTCCTTCCCAGGTCAACCAAAACAAGTTTATGATGCATTAACATCTCCAAAGAGTTACATCAAGTTTACAGAGGAAGAAGGTGCTGAAGAACACTGTCAGGGTGGAGCTCCAGCTTTATCCAACCAGAGGATATTTGATTGGTTAGATAAAACGCTCAATGTATAGGAAATGATCATAGCCTTTCTCACCTTTGGTTAACTGCGATTATTAGAACAAGATACAGATGCCAAGGCTGACAAATTAAGAAACCTACCTTTGTATAGCTGCAGAATTACTGGATTTAATTCGTATGTTCCAAGTGTGCACCTGATGTGTTCCTTGATCTGAGCCGCCACAGTTGTCTTTTTTACTTGTAGATTATTGTCTCGATCATAAACAGTTTGTATGAATCATAAGCGAGCTATATTAGAACATAATACTCGGCTATCAGATACTATATAGGAAACTATGAAAAAATTATTGTCATGCCGTGAAGTTTGGTGCTATGATGATTGTGATTATATCGTGTCAGGGGGACTGAAGAAGATGTTGTGATAAGTGCTGCAGAGCACGGTATCATAAAACATGATAAGAGAGAAAAGGAGATGGTAAGGTTAAGAGAAAAACTTAGAGCATTTATTTATACTATATCTTAATAACGTGTGATGAAGCTGTAGCTGGTCAACAATAATAATAACACATCGTATGATGACTCTATTCGGAAGAGTCTAGTCAACGGTTATTGAATTACCTACAATCGTATTTACTATTTGCACTAACTCATCATTTCCAACTGGCTTTTGGATATAGTTAATCTTTCCTAGTTCTGGAAAGTGTTGACTTCTAAACTGCTCATAGTACTCCTCTGAAGCTGTTACGAAGATGATATGTACCGTTTTATCAAGTTCTATTATCTTTTTGCAAAGCTCAAATCCATTTAGTACAGGCATTTTGATATCAAGTAAAATCAAATCATGATAGTTAGGTCTGAACTCTTGTAGAGCTTTAACTGAATCTGTGTATGAAATACATTCAAAGCCAGCATCTTGTAATACCATTTGATAAACCATACAGACATCATACTCATCGTCAACTACAAGTATCCTCTTGCTTCCTGTTGTTTGATTATGCAGCCATTCTTGTCCTTGTTCTTCTTCTGAAGTGTTATTAATGAGACAATTCATTTCTTTTGCACGTTCTTACTAGTAGTATGTAAAATCTTTTATTTTACTAGGAGTAATACACAGTTCTGATATGTAAGAATTGTTGCTGATGTGTATCTATGCCTTTTTTATGACTAGCTCAAATGTTCCATTTCCTATGCATGATTTTAGGTAGAATTACTGGCTGGAAATTTGTATGTCCTACTTGTTATGATAAGGTTTACGTTCATGCTATTACAAAACAAATGTCACAATGGAACCAGTAAGAGGCGTGTAGTAAATAATCCTACACAGGAAATCTCTATTCCTTCTGTTTATGTAGCGTTATATGACAGTAATAACACGTTTATCACAATGCAACCTGGTTTGGTCTCTATTTCTTCGCTTAAAGCAGGAGATGATTCGCTTCGTTAATCCTTTCATGTAAACTTGCTATAGATTTCTGTGTAGAACGCATGATATCCTGTGTTTCTTGCTGATTTTTTAGCACTAATTTGACTAAATCAGAAATTTCTGGATTTTGTGCAGTATCAGTACAGCAACGTCGTTACTACTCTCAGACATCACACTTAGCATCTCCGTATTTGGTCGTTGGTGCTGAAGTTGTTGTGTCCTGTCGTCTATGTTCCCTGGATTGGCCGCTGGGCGGCGCCAATCCTTCTAATTGCTCTTGCATCAGGTAGTAGCCCCTGGTTCATGACACTTGCACACACATCGAACCAAAACATTGCCGCTATGGTCACTGTAGTATCCGGTGCATTGTTCGTGGGAAGCCAAGCAGTAACTAACAGTTTGTATGACGAGTTCATGATTCAGGCGGTTAGCGGTATTTACCTCCAATTCCAATGCTAGACTGCACATCCATCTCTATCGCTACCTCTGCTCTTACCCTGTCGTTGTCTTTTTGGCTCAAGTCTTACCGCATATCTACATCTAGGGCAGGAAACGCGGTATTGACTTGTACCCATGTATAGCCAATGATATTTGCAGTGTTGGCATTGCAGACGAGGTACTTCGCGCTCTGGAATCTTTACAAATTCCATCTTTGTTGGTGTTGTGAAGAAATAGTGGATGAATCAGGAAAGAAAGTCACTCGCGCCTGGAATCCGATAAAGCGAATAAAAGAATATAGAGAGTCAGGTGATCCTGTTCTCCATCTTAATCCGCCTTTAGATTTCTTCGCTAAGGCAGTAGCCAAGCACAATTATGCTATGACTGAGTACATGTCTGAAGGGCAATTGCGACCACACATACGGAAGGGATTTGATGCCCTTTGCGAATAGAGATCCATTTTACGATAAAAATTGGTGTTACACATGGCCAGAGTGGCGTATTATAGTTAAGTATGCTGAAGCTAAAGGCTGCAAAAGAGCAGTAAAGATGTTGAGGGTACTCGATGGGGAAGAGGGAAGAATGTCAGCAAGATATATCGAAAGGCAGAAAAAGCGTGTCTCGAGCTTCTTCAAAGAGTTTTCTGACTATTTTCCTTATTTCGTTGACTTCTGCAAAGCGACGCTGTATATCATAGAGAATGACCCGAAACTAAAGGAAGAACATGAAACAATTTTGAAGGAAAAAGAGATATCAAGATAGAATTATGAGAAAAAAATGAAGCAACAATACATCAACACTAGAATTATCATCTCACGAAAATAGTAATAATGGGAAGTTTCAAACCTGTATTAGTACTCAGTCGAAAGAAGTAAGCAATAAGACTCATGACAATGAGAATGTTAGAATACTTGATAACGGGATCTTGGAGGTAGGGTTAGAGTGGATTAGAATACATCATTCTAATCCAAACTATAACAAAGAAATGAAGGAATTCGAGAAACAGTTAGGAGATATAGCCCTGACTATATAAGTTAGTATTAGATAAGTAATGATTGATAAGAAAGTGGTTGTCTCAGTTGCGATTGGCCTAGTAGCGACATTTTTAGTATACATAGGTCTACAAAATTCTTTGAGGGTACCCTCTTTATCTTCTACTCCAATATCATCTGAGACAGCGGTTGCCATAGTAGCTAAAAAACAAAACCTCACGTTGTATAACGTAAATGATTTCTATACTAGATATGTTTACATCAAGGGTGATGGAACTATATTTGAGTCTGATACTGGCTCTAATTCAATAGGAAAATATCTTGGAAAGACAAAGCCAACGATAACGACGGGAAATCATTTTGCATGGATGGTTAAAGAAAATAGCTATATTTACTTTATAGATAGCGTAACCGGAGAAACTATAACATAAGGGAGTCAGCTCTTCGTTTGGAAGAAACTGATTAATTTATATACACACCATTTTTTCTTAACGATATCCAAGTGATTAATTATGACATATTTACATTATTATTAGCACCTTTTAATGCAGAACAATATAAAATATATCTAGAAACGCATTCACGAACAATAGTTAGTATAACAAGCGATGTCAGAGTTTTCACATATAAGAAAAATGACGATTAGTAATTCAATTAATAATCAACCAATCAGAAATGCTGGTACAAGCAACAATATGGCATACATACATGTCCATTACAATAGCTTCATAAGGCAAGTTCAGAACTATATTGAAAGATTCAGATTAGAAAATAATATTGAACAATAATTGAAATGAATGCCAAACATGAACTAAATGTCGCCAGCTTGAATATTCGACAACCAACATCCTTTTCAGATAGTGGGCCATCAACCAAGAGTAGCCTTACTAATGTAGAAGGTGCATTCTTTTCCTTTGATGCAGCCAGCTTAAAATCATCATTCAACACTACAGGCCTCGTCCTTACTTTTCTATGCTCAACAATCTTCTTTACGCTTGCAAGGAATAGAAAAGAATTCATAACAGCTGGTAAAATGGCAATTACTCCAATAATTTCAGAATTTCCTGCAATGGCGATTGCTCCATACATTGCACCCATTAATAATGTTCCAGAGTCGCCAGGAAATATCTTACTTGGAAAT
>JBKOWU010000306.1:0-4626 GCA_046724555.1 Thermoproteota archaeon
CAAAGCGGCAAATTCATTCCATTAAGTAAAGAAACAGGGTTGCCACATCAATGCGAATAACTACAAGTGGCAGTAGAAGATTAGATTAATACAGAAGAGGGTTACGACACTTATTCGATACCGTCGCAAAGAAGTTATAGATTGAGAATCTAAAGCTAAGGCCACAAGATAAGGAGTGGGAAAAATGATGAGCAATGTTTGTTTGCACGTCTATGAGATAGATATTTGTTAATCCGTTTGTTTGCAGATGTAATGCATCCAAAAGTTACACATTAAGCTTAGCACAATAGAAAAGGTTCTATCTCAAGCCACTTTATCCGCTTTTGCAAAACAGCAACCCTATCGTTTTGAGGCCTAGGCAACTTACCAACAATAGGAACAGTATTATCACATCTTTGACACTTGACAGAGTTACCGGATATCTCCAATGATTCTATGGCTTGCAAGCTCCGTCGTTCCATTTGTTCTATTTCTTCTAAAGATGGTAGTTCAAAAGGGTCATTCAATCTGGTGTTAGTTCTTATGTATATCTTTGGCTAGCAGTAATCTCATAGCATTACATTTTCTTGTCTTCTGCTGTATTATACTTCTGAGTAGAAAAATGCTTATTATCAACAATTATTCCATTTGCCTAATGGTTGAAGCTATTGTAATAGGATTTTCTGACATGCTGAGTATAGCACAAACAGTTGGAATAGTAGGAACTATGGTATTGACACTAATTTTCTCAAAAAGACACATACAGAGTCTATCAAGTCATCAACAAACTAGAGTTCTAAATGACTTAGACGAAAAGGTTCGCAGGATGGCAGAGATTATAATTGAAAAACCATCAATGCAAAAAGTCATATATAAACTTGATAGACCATCAGAAGAATTAGCATTTGCGTACTATATCTTGTTTATTAGTTCCCATGCATATTCTATGCGTCAAAAAAATGTGCTCAACGACGAGGAATGGACAGGATGGCTACATTGGATCAAAAATTGCTTCAAATATGGAACTATAGGGGAACAATGGGCGCAAATCCGATCAGAGGGATGGTTGAATCCTGCATTTGAGAATTTTGTAAACAGGGAAATAATTCAAGACAGATTATGAAGATTTACTCTGCAACTATATCGATAAAGCTAAAAATCTGAACTACGTAATATTTACGAGGCAAATTCCTGAACTTTCACAAAAATTGAAGATAAAGAAGTTTTAACGAGAGTGAACAAGATAAAGAAGAATCAAATGACCCTGATTATGATGAAGATGAAGATCAGTTAGAAGAAGAGCAAGAAGAGGACACTAGAGATATGACATCAATAATGAACTACGTTTTTTAGAGGTTAAAAAATATTTAGATGAAGATTGATTATTTTATTTGGTCATTTAGCAGTAGAGTTAGACAAAGAATATGATGATGAGGATGGCATAGAAGTAGGAGTACTCGTAAAGCTAGAATAAGATTCAAGCCATGAATAAAGATCTGCTAGAACATACTCTGATATGGGTCTATAGCTACTTCTCCATCAACCGTTAACAGTATGGCCATCATATATGAAGCTAGAAACTCATTATAATCTTGTTGATGGTGTGGATAGATTTGTGTGACAAGTTTACTACTGCTTTAAGATAAAAGCTCAACTACACATAGCTTTGTGGTTCTCAATTGACTCCATACTATCATCGTCATTATCACCATCGTCATCACTTTCTTTCTTTGCCAAGAAAATTACTGACTATTGCAACATACAATTCTCTACCTATATATTTCAGTATCAGATTATAGCACTAATTATCTCAATACAAATATACCTGTGTCGTAGAGGAATGTTTAATACATATGAACCACACAACTCTAGGATTAGTTGTTGCTGTCATAGCAGCAGCTTTAGTAATAGGAACACTCGCTACAACAACAGTAGCTTTTGCAGATAGCAGCAAAACAGTTGTAAAGCAATCAAATAAACAAAAATTACATCAGGATGGAATTATTAACTCAGCTGACCAACATGCCTCTAATTGTATTGCTATACTTGATGGAGCTAATGCATGTCGAGGACAGGAAACAGGACAACCAACAGTAGCACCAGGAATACCAGGAATACCAGGAATACCAGGAATACCAACAACATAACAATATCAATATCACCTTAAGGACAGCTAAAATAACAACAACAAAATAAGAACCCTATAGTAGTAACAACATTAATAGGTCGAGTAATGCTGAACTACTACAAATTCCCTTTTTCCAATATAGACAGACGATAGATCTATTCTAAAGATGGAAGCTCAAAAGCATCATTTAATATGTTAGTTCTTATGTATCACTATGGCTAGCTATAACCATAGCGTTACTTTATTTTTTCTTCACAAGCAGATAAAGCAAGCTAAAAAACTGCGGACGCAAAATATATCTCATTCTAAATCACATTAACTTCATGCAACGTTACCAATCCATTATCACCAACCATTCTTCTTATCTGAGGAAGTAATGGTTCTAGTTTTGATTTATCATCTATTACTTCTATCATCATAGGCATATTGATGGTTATTCCTTCCAAGTGTATTGTAGACCTTCTGCGTTTACCAAATCCATCTACACCAGTCCATACCGTCGCACCAGAAATTTTAGCGTCTATCAAGAAATCTATCAATACTTTCTAATCGTTTACCTTTGAATTGGTCATTCTTCTTTATTCTAATGGTGAGACACCACATCTTCTGTATCATTCCTTATCTTTTCTCTCACCTTCATAATTGTAACATGATTGTTGAAGCAATAATCCTGCCTGCATATACAGCACCAATTGATCAGCCAACATTTGATAATATGTTTATTGCTGTTGTATAAAATTGTCTACTATCGATTAAATTAGTTGTCTCAAGTGCAAATGAAGACATAGTAGTAAGCGATCCGCAAAAACCAACAGCGATCAAAAGAGAATATTTTGTATCCAAATTCCAAAGCAAAGACAGAATTGAAAATATCCCCAAAATAAAACTTCCAATCACATTGACTGCTAAGACATTAATTGGAAGTGCACCAACTATTATCGGGGAAGACATCATTCTATATCGAAGGAATACACCAGCCAAAGCTCCAACTGATAGAAATACAAACTCTTCGATGCCTTTCATTGTCATTTTGATTTTGTTTCACCTACTTTCCATCATTTTGATTCAAGTAGGCATTATCAGCATCGTTATAGCGTTATAGAATGCGGTTTTGGTATAGCCTTGCTTCTTTTATACCTATACCATGGCTAATGCCATAGCCAATACACTATACGAATAAGCCGTTTTCAATGTATTTATTACTGATCACATAACTGGCCTGATTCAGCATAATAGATGGAGCATGTTTCATGCTAGATAAAGCTAAAAAGTTAAACAGCGCAATATTTATGAGGCAAAAAATTAAACTTTGAGCATGTCTAACTAACAATCAAGTAATATATCTATTGATACTAAAGAGCTTATAATGGCTCCAAAAGGTCTTATTAAACACCATGTTTGTGGATGTAATTACGCGGATGGGAAGAACTGTCCCTTGTGCAACAAACCATGTCATCATGATGCGTCTCTGGCACCTAGGATATTAATTTCGCCGATGTAATTAATCTACAGGAGTATGGATGAAGGGGCAGCATGGAGGAGGAGCAAAGTTGCAAGTTATGCTCACTGTTAGGTATTAGCAGTTCTTTCCACCATTAGATGTAGAGACTAACGAACCACATGATTCTCCAGTACGAAGAGATCAGCCGCAGCAAAAAGGACAGCAACAAATGCAACGAGCAAAAAGACGAGTCAGGAAATCTATTTTGATGCAAATAACAAAAGCCAAAGCGGAAAATGGATCCCATTAGACAAAGACACTGGGTTGCCGCATCAATGTCAATAATAGCTAGCCATTCTAATACTGCTTCGGGATTAATTTTTTGACAAGCATTATTTTACTACCAATACAGGACAATGTGCATAAGTCACAACACCTGACGCGACACTCCCAGATAATACTTTATTGAAACCCGATTTTCCTCTTGTTCCAACAACAATCAGATCAACATTTTTATCTTTAGCATAATCTACTATACCTCCTGCTACATGTGTAGAAGCGATAATTTCTGTCTTTATCTCCATATTTTTATCATTTGCCTTCAGTTTAACTTTATCTAAATATTTCTGAGCTTCTTTGTTTATGTTTACAATATAGTAAGAAGATGGTCGCATTTCTTTAGTCTGCCCAAAAGATAAATCAACGTCAGCCGGATGTATAATACGCAAAGCATAAAGTTCTGCATCATTATAATCTTTAGATATGGAGATAGCATAATCTGCTGCATTCATGGACCCATCTGAGCCATCTATTGCAACCAATATTTTGGAGAATGTTACTTTTTGATTATTACTAGCAGTTGACGTATACATTTCTTGGTTAAGAAAATCTCATTAAAATTGATATCCTTAAATGACTATGGGTTCCAGCTTTGACAGATAAAGCTAAAAATCTGGACACCATAATATTTACGAAGGAAATTTCGGGAATTCGAGCATAAAAACTGAACAGTTAGTGGATTTTGAGCACATAACAATGAAAGCTATTTGCTTGATTTTTTAAATAATTTCACAGCCTT
>JBKOWU010000109.1:0-19946 GCA_046724555.1 Thermoproteota archaeon
TAGATGCCAATTGGCGTGGTGGGCCAGATATATCATTTAAGACTAACTTTCCAAAGTCTGGCCTCTATAAAGCATGGGGGCAATTCCAGCATCAAGGAACAGTAATTACGGCTGCGGGATTTATCCTAAAGGTTACCTAAATTTCGTTAATAGATCAAGCTTCATTGAATAACAATCCTTAGCTAATGACAATGCCTGTATTTTTCTCTTTTATCTTCTGTGCTTTGCGCTGTTATCTTCCAAGCTTCTCTTGTTATTGCGGAATCAACTTTTTTCTTTTCCACAATTCGGATCTGTGCTTGTAATACATTCTAGGCGTTCTAGTAGTTTTATACCACCCAAGGGAAAATCACGAGATCTAGGCATCTTATGCCAATCGCTATCATCAAGCCTAAGCCTTTGAAGAATCTCTGATATAGACTGAAGTATGGATCCTGCATCACCAAGATCTAAAAATTGGTTATACCTGCATGATTGAAACTCAATATGAAGCCATGGATAGTAACGAAGGTAATAAGACAAAAGTGGCATAATGTCTCTTGCAAAATTAATATTGTTCGGTATTTTCTCTTCATCCACTACGTGGAGAACACGAAGAGGAATGTTTATCTTTCTACTGAACAGGTGGTCATCTTCTCCTTTAATTGCTAACGATAATGCAGCGTTCGGGATATCTCTCTTTGGCTGTATCCTTTGCTGCAGAGCTCTTGTACTTTATCTCTTCTCCATTCTAGTTGCTGTTGATACTGTTCTTGATTCTGCTGTTCCATATCGGAGCTCAAATGTTCCATTTCCTATGCATGATTTTAAGTGGATGTTCCTTTTTCACGCTTAACAGTATAATAGGAATGCTTAGCTTTATCATTTTGCATATCGAATATAGAGATATAAACAAACAAGATTGGTGAATTATGATGCATATTCTAAATCCAGTAGATAATAGAATATTATTTTATTAACGATCATTTGTTCAATGATAGATATAAAAATAGCACTGCGGCTACAACTTACGCATCATTGTCTTCTGAAAGAATAGTATCATTTTTACCTAGTTCAACAGAAATACTTTACGAAATTGGTGCAGGATCTCAAATAGTAGGTGTAACACACGAATGTAAGTATCCTGACAATGCTAAAAGGAAGCCACAGGTAATAAATGCTTCATTTGATGCTAAAAAAATGAATAGTAAGGAGATAGATCAGAAAATTATAGAATTAATGCGCTCTAACAGAGATATATATCTGATAAACGATGAGAAATTAAGGGAAGCAAAACCGGATCTTATCATTGCTCAAGGCATATGTGAAGTATGTGCTCCATTTGCAAAGGAAATCGATCGTGCGTTTTCTATATTGGGCTACAGACCAGATGTCCTTGTACTTGATCCTCATGATCTAGATGATATTTTGACAAGCATAATGGATATAGCAGAACGGGTTAATAGAGTAACAGAAGGTCGTAAATTAGTGGTGTCATTGCAGAAGCGCATTGACAGTATAAGAATGAGGAGTGGGCAAAGAATTGTCGAAGAGGCCAAAAAGAAAAATAATAATAACAATAAACCAAAAGTACTCTGTCTTGAATGGGTTGACCCCTTCTTTATTGCCGGTCATTGGGTTCCACAAATGGTAGAGATTGCAGGTGGTATTAATGGCCTGAGTTATGCCGGAGAGCCGTCACGTCGTATAAACATCGATGAGATAACAAATTTCAATCCAGATAAAATAATTCTTATGCCATGTGGTTTTGATATAGAAAGAACTGTAGAAGAAGCAAAGATACTAGAAGCTAATGATAAATGGAAATCATTGCAATCTGTTCAAAGTAATGAAGTATATGTAGTTAACGCAGGAGCATATTTTAGCAAACCGGGTCCCAGAACAATAACGGGATTAGAAATAATAGCTAAGATACTTGATCCGGAAGGTTTTGAAGATATTAAAGTACCTATTGGTTCATTCATCAGATATGGTCATAATTAAAGCGCTTTAGCTGTTGTTACCACTTCAATGCTGGTCTAAATAATGGGCAAGAAAAGTGTTTTTTATTGTCATACAAGCATGAATGAAATAAATAATAATAAAAGCTATAACGACCTCAAAGCACTAAAAGTAGAACTTGCAGATATCAGAACACTATGTAAATGCTGACAAACTCAGAGTACAAATTGTTGATAATAAAAATATGGTTTATCAATTCGGGCGATTCATGTATTTTCTGCTTCCATTTTTTGGTAGCCGTCACTACAGTTTAGCCATCATATTTAATATTTGGCCATTTCTATTAACAACTAAAGTTAACAATCTGATAAACTTCGAAGCTCTCAAAGTTCAGAAATTCCCTTCGTAATTATTACGTCGGTCAGATTTTTAGCTTTATCTATTCGACATCTATTCTTGGCCATTTCTCTAGAATATGAAGATGAAGATACCATACATATTCTTGTTTTAAATTATTTTTGCTGTCCATATTAAATACTTTCATCACATCAGCAACTGATGAGCCAGTATATGTCTCAGAATAAACAAAAGGTGATTTGTCATACAATAGTAGTCGCAACAGCGGCAATTGTACTGCTTGGTTTTTCTTCATCCTATTCTTCTGTCACTGCTTTATCATTACAATCGGTAACCCATCATAACAACAAAGTATTTGATAAAAAACAACAAGACAGTGCTAGCAGCGGTGAAGATGGTAGTAGTAGTTCAAACACTAGAAGTTCGGGTGACTCAAACAATGAAGGCAATAGTAACAACAACAATAATAATAGAAATAACAACCAGGGCACGAATGATGGCAACAATCCAGGTGCTGATGACAATTTGCAGTCTGCAGACACAGACCAACAACAACAACGACAGCAACAAGGAGGTGGAGAAAATGTTGCACCAATTGATACATCTAGACCTATACCTACGCCACAGACAGCATGCGAACAAGGATCAAATTGCACTGATCAGCAAGGCTTAAGCGATCTTGATCGTTCTTCTACAACCAGTAGCGCTGGTACATCAGGACAAGATAACAATACGCCATTCGTTTTGCCATTTCCTTAAACTTATGTTCGACTGTTAATGGAAGATGGATGGAGAGATAACGCTATAAGATTATAGCTATCCTAGACATACATAATAACTAACGCCATATTGAACGACCCATTTGAACTTCCATCTTTACAAGAAATAGAGCAAATGGAAAGACAGCGGTCACAAGCCATTGAAGCCTTGGAGATATCGGTAACTGTGTCATGCTACGAGAGTATCCTTTTGGCTACAAAAGAATGCAATTCAGAATCACTCATTTTCCTTTTTGCATCTGCATAGAATTTTGCATCCTCGCCAATAGGATATCTATGGAAATTATTATTATCTCCCTGCCTAGCGGAAACTACTGAAGCCTCAATGCTTTCAAGTATTACTTTAGCAACTTCTTTAGGCTCTGGTGCATTTCTCATGGCCGGATAGTAGTGAGATAGAAACCTTTCTACCACATTTGCATATTTAGTGGAAACTGATGCGGAATGGGAATGAGAGGAAGAGGATGACGATAATAGATATGATGATGAAATCGACTGAGTGTTACTTGGTATTATAATACTTTTTGCAAAATTGGTGTTAATTACGCCGGGTTCAATGAGTACTACACTAATTCCATATGGTTCTATCTCATAAGTTAAAGACTCACTTAATCCTTCTAATGCAAACTTTGTACTATTATAAACTGATGATGCAGGAAATCCAACATAACCTGCCAGCGAGGAAATGTTAACAATAATCCCACTTCTTTGATCCCGCATTATAGGAAGTACTTGTTGTATAGTCCTAATTGCTCCGAAGAGATTTGTTTCGAATTGTTTTTTGATGTCCTCGATGCTTTGATCTTCTAGGGCACCAAACAGCCCAAAGCCGGCATTATTTACCAAAATGTCAATCCTCATTCTTCCATCATCATACATTTGCTTGAATGCTTCTGCTACTGAATCATCTTTATCTACATCCATTTGGATGACCTTCAGTGGAATCTTTTCTTTTTCAGCAACGTTTTTAATCAAATCAGCCTTAGTCAAATCTCTCATTGTAGCATAAGTGCGAATTCCACTGCGAGCAAACAGCAAACAAGTTTCAAATCCAATACCAGTTGAACTACCAGTAACAACTGCAACTTTTTGATCTTTTATTACCAATTTCCTTGTAATGTATCTATGCCCTCATTTATATTGAAACCATCCTCGGCAAATAACGGTCTAATGAATAAGTTTTTGAACTCACTTAAAGTGGATGGAAGACTATTATCATGGTGCTAATGTCGATGACCTGCAACAACTAAAACAAGAGCTTGCTGAATTGTTAGAAGAAGATGCCAAATACGATAAGCTTCGAAGCTTACCATTGTATAGTGCAGGATTACTGGCTGCAGATTTGTATGTTCAAGGTGTTATGATAAGGCCTACAACCACACGTTAGTACAAAGACCCTAAGGACTCCAGTTTCCCCTTTCCCTCATTAGAATGATTTTCTAGAAACTAGCAAAGTTTGCTATAATTTGGCAGCAATCATGATATTTGAAAAACGAAAAGGAAAATTACCTGATTTAAGAGATATACTATGAGCTGGATTGAGCACCCTATAGAAAACATGTATTCTATCCTTGGAATATAATTTGTATTTTGAGAGCTTAATGCGTTTCCAATCGGGCTATGTGACCATACGTCCTCAAAATGGTAGCACCGTTAGACATTGTAAGAAATGTCATAGAACTAAAGTGATATAACCAAGAGTACTTATAAGAGGTATTCAAAGCTTACCCGAGTATTTGACTCTGATTACTAAAAAAGGTGAGACTAAATACTCTATATCAGCTTTCATAATGGTAATCAGCTAACTACACATTAACTTTCCAATTTATATAATTACAAAAATATAGTTAACAAAGAAAAATCAAATATGAAAATAGGAATCATCGGATCAGGAAATATAGGTGGAACTGCAGCTAAGTTGTTTGCAAAAGCCGGCCATGAGGTGGCAATTAGCAATTCACGGGGACCAGAATCTCTAAAATCATTTGTAAGTTCAGTTGATACAAACGTTATGGCTAATACTGTGGAGGATGCAATAAAATTTGGTGAGGTAATATTACTTGCAATACCATGGAGAAGAAGGCAGGATTTACTATCTGTATCAAAACTCCTTGATGGTAAAATTGTTATAGATGCAATGAATCCTTATTCTGAAAGCTTTGAAGTAATAGATCTAGGCAATAGTACATCAAGTGAAGAGGTGCTAAAGCAGATTCCTAATTCCCGCCTCATTAAAGCATTTAACACTATATATTACGAGCATCTACGTACAAAAGGTAATCCTAATGCACCAATAGAAGATCGTTTTACAATCTTTGTTGCAGGAGATGACTCCAATGCAAAGGCTACTGTATCGAAACTTATTGAGGACATAGGTTTTGCCCCAGTGGACACAGGTTCCCTAAGAGAAGGTGGTAGCAAGCAGCAACCCGGGTCTCCAATCTATAATAATCCGATGACTGCTAATGTAGCGCATACACGTCTGAGCGAGGTGTAAGTTTCATATAAGTGTCCAGAAATGGGTTTATCGGAATTGATGTGAGTAGGGAGCAGATATAAAGTTACCATTAGCAATCCCATAGAATTCTCATGTCTCCTATTCAGATAAGCTACCTAGATGAATCGTGGTAAGTGATGCTAATATTGCTAGAAATAGGAAGTATTGCTATATGAATAATAATAATAACAATAATAGCAACAGGAGAAAAAAGAACGACAAAGAGGAGAAGTACATATCAGCAGATAATAAAGTGAAAAAACAACGACAAAAAACGAACAGAAAAAATGATACCGTGGATATGTCTACAGCTATAGTAGATATTGAAGACACTCCTGACGTTGCTACTTGGAATAAGAAAATTCACATTAAAGATGATGCTGTAAGCATAGTAGATGATAGATTCCGTGATGCAGAAGAAATACAAACAACACTAACTACTGGTATTGGGCTCAGGGATAGGAAAGCATCTAAAAAAGATTTGATTGTAGATCCAGCTAATAGAAAAGAGATAGAGGAGGCAATTGAGTCTGGATCTACATTAACAGATGAAGCCACAGATTTGTCCTAACAATGTAACAACCATAGTCCATGGTTCAGCTGACAATATAATATGAAAGGTGTGTATACAACAAGCGAATTCTCATAGCTAGGGACGATTTCAGTAAGTTTTATTGAAGTGGACAATAAGAATAGCAGCATGCCATCATTATTAACCATGGCTAATCTTGTCAATAATTTTCCTTTTAGATATCAGCGAAATAATCAGATATCAGTATTAAAGCAAATGTTAGTTAATTTTTTACAAGTATTATATTGATATTATAAATGATGACAATAATATAATGGTAGAAGTATTATGAGTATAGAACGCACGCATCTCCATAGCCTACATAGCCTTCACTACCTTCACTTTAACTGATGACACCTTAGGTTATAAATGCGGGGAAAGGTTCGTTGATGTCCTTCGGTCTAATCCACTAATTACGTATTTGTCTTACCTTGGATTGGAGTATTTCTAAAATGATCCATTGTCTTGATATGATCAAGCATTATGCTCATATTGTGATCACTTGATAGCTTTATAACAATTGGGACATCACTTTATTGACCCATCCTTCATAGATATAGTAGCTGTACTACTATATTTTCTGCCTTGGACTTGTCTTCTGAACTACTTCCTTATCAATAAAGTCTTCAAATGCAGGATCAAACCATTTCTCTAATTCAAGGCCACCTTCCCAGTACTCCCTTATCTTACCCTGCTCAAAACAAGTTCTCATTCTACGTAGCCATCCAGTCCATTCATTGTCACTTACTACTTTTCTTTGGTGCATATGAAATACATGCGCAAATGTATGCAAAAGATGATACGTAAATGCTATTTCTTCTGATATGTCAGACTCAACGTTGCTGACTATCTTTATTAGCTGTGGCTTTTCAACTGCAATCCTAGTA
Organism: Thermoproteota archaeon; assembly: GCA_046724555.1. Taxonomy (GTDB): domain Archaea; phylum Thermoproteota; class Nitrososphaeria; order Nitrososphaerales; family Nitrososphaeraceae; genus JAFAQB01. Next base: position 7,033 of record JBKOWU010000109.1, read on the forward strand.
AGGTCATTCATTTTTTCATCCACATCACTTAGAACTTTTGTTTCTATATCTGTTGAAAGCTTTTGCATTTGCTTTCTTGAATAATAAAATGCCGCAACAAACGTCGCAACTATTCCAACAGCTTCTCCCATAACAAAATAGTCAACTAATCCTAATTCAGCCATTATCAAAAGAAGAACTAGCAAGTTTGTAATAAGCTGCAGGTTGAATACTTGGATCTTCCTCAATAGCTAGGAAAGCGCTTTCACTGATCCTGAATGATCTAGTAACTGTCTTTTCGGGCATTTTTGATCAAAAGCCTGATCCTCAATACTGATTCTCTTATTTCTATTCTTCTTGTTTATGATATAAAGACTCAGTTTAATTATTATTACATTTATTCGCAAAAAATACATATAATTATTAAATACATCAATAGCGGCCACTAACAGACAATGCACATGGTGATTTGTCCTGACTAGTTTAGCTTTTCCTTTCAGATATCCGCAGCAAAGTGGCTTATAGTATTGGGAGTTAGTATTCTGCATGTGAAATCCATATCTGTGTATCAGATGGCGACGACCTAATCCAAAATGGTTTATTCTATAATCTCTCAAAGTATATTGTTGCTGTGGTAATTCTAACTCTTTTCTTGAAGTCTTTGAATGTCATTCAATATACAGAATACATTTGCAGGATCTAGCTTTATGTGTTTTGTACTTAACTTAGTAATATATTAGTAATAGGTTATTGACAAAGGTGTTAACTCTCGGGCGATTGCTGTGATGGACCTTGAACCGCACCGAAAGGAATCTCTGTGGATAGAATTTATTTCTCTTCTACATTCTTAGCATTGATGTTCAAAAAACATACGTAACATACTATTATGTACAGCAAATGCTGCAGTAAAAAATCCAATGCTTGTTATGAAGGAAAAGACAATCGCATCTGCAATGATTGATGCTATGGTTTACCTCATCAATTTTTGAAAGCTTAGCTTATATGCTATGTTTAACAATATAACGACTATCATATAGTCAATTTAGAGGCTGTCTACATAAACCAAATCTAGGATGTATTTTTAGTGTTTAATGCAATTACCATGCACATATTGCTTGTACTATGGGTTGAATTGCCGATATAAGTGATAGAATACCAACACGGTCTATATATTAACTTGATTAATTGGTGGTTGTGGTCTTATACGAGCTACATATAAGTACATGATACTTTGTGTCGCTAAGTGAAAAAGATATCATAAATATAAGAATTCAGATTCATTGGTCTTTGTATCGAATACTACGGCAGTTGCTCTATATCCAAAAAACCAACCGTTTGCTGTACCGGGATTAATAACTAATGTTTTGACAACACAAAAAGTATGGTAATGCTATCAAAGTTTATTGTTAAATGCTTGTTGTTATAGTATATATTTCGAAGTTTATCTATCATTACAAATACAAGAACTCTGGTTCTTTGGTCTTTGTATCAAATACTACGGCAGTTGCTCTATATCCAAAAAACCAACCGTTTGCAGTACCTGGATTAATAACTAGTGTCTTTCCGACCCTCTTGTTTTGTATTCTATGCGTATGACCATAGACAACCACATCATATTTGCCAGACTGAATGATCGATTCTTTTTTCTTCGAATCGGTTCCGTGATATATTGCAAATATCAAATCATCCTGTTCAATTTCACAAAATTCACCTTTAAGTTGGCCGTCTATCTTATCAAAAGCATTCTTCAACCCAGTTATGTCTACATCATTATTTCCTAATACTCCAATCAGCATTACGTCGGCGAAGGCTTCGACTGCCTTAGGACTTATTATATCACCTGCATGAATTACAAAGCTAACTCTTTTATTACTGAATACTGAAATGGCATTTTCTATATTCTTGATGTTATCATGGGTATCTGAAATCAAACCAATTTTCATTTCAAATAACTAACAGGTCAACCTAGGACTCCTAATTTCTGTCTTCTGTAATCTTTGAAAGGACAACATACATAAGAGTATTTTAAACACCAAAAAGGTATGGAAAACAGTCAGTTCATTTTGTTTTTACAGTAGCGGTAGCAATATCCAGCAGCCTGTTCATGACTTCCGGATATGTCTCATCTGGTATGGCAAATTCTACCAGCCTGTTATATGCAGACAAGCCTATTATCGTTTTTATGATCTGGCCTGTGCTTATCTCCTGTTTTAGCGCTTCATATTCATTTGCTACAGCCTTTAGCTTCCTCATCAGCTGCTCAATGTCGATCTTTTCATGATATTGGCACCACGAGTTAGTACAGAGAAGATAAGGGTCCAAGTACGTACGACACCCATAGCACGTACTATACTGCAACTCTCCTGAAACAAACCTGCGATACTGTGATTCTGGTACTTGTCTTCTGGCTTCCGCCCGTAGTTCGCTTTCCTGCCTCTGTTTCTTTTGATATTCAGCCATCTGTCTCTGCTCCTCTTCGTGACGCTTGGCCTCAAGTTTAACGTTCTTTTCGGCTTGTTTATTGTTGAGCGCAGCCTCCAATGCCTTTGCTACAGTATTACCATCTATTATGAGGTGCTCGTCCTTTCGCATCTCCACGAACCATTGAGGTAAATATTTCTCATCGATGTCGGCCAGGGTGATCTTTTTAGATTGAGGTTTCTCGTTTTTGGTATAGCGGTAGTCAGTTGTTGACATTTGATTGATTAATTAATTATAATACTGGTACTTAGCTAAATACATACGTCTATTGGTGCGCGTATGCAACAAACGAATAATAGTCTCATATCATACAAGATAAAGGTAAAACATTCATTTTTATTTTATTTTTTTAACTCCAAGTTTGGATAATGTTGTTTTAGCCATGAACTCATAGACTGTGCATATGATGGACAGCTCCACAAAACAATTTTGCCGTTCTCTATTTGTCTAGGTTCGCAGCCTTATGGAGTAGTTGAATCAATTAAAGGTGCAGATGGAAATGAGTTATTGAAAGCACAACAGCAAGCATTACAACAAAAGCCAACTCAAAGTATCATAAACAGTTTAATAATTATACTGGATAGCAGTAAACGACGTACCGCTTCTATTTGCTCCTGCAATATGTCGAACTTGTATACTTCATAGTTGGTTATGATAATATGCCGCTGCTTATATCATTGAGTGTCAGCACAAAAAGCTACAATTCAAACATTGTTCCTTAAAACATTACATTTCTTATTTGTTAGTTATTGTGGAGAAATAATATGTCTGCTATAATTATCACCGAGAGCAATACATTCTTTTAGTTGAACATCTGGCTTCACTTTTCCATCTAATGCTTTTTCTATCATTCTACTATGAAAGCCATTGCAAATCACATCTTGGTTGCCAAGTGCAACTTTATGTACACAACAATTGCGGCTTGTAATAGAATACGTACCTATTTCATCTTCTTTATAGAGTGATGACATGAAGCCTAGTTCATTTAAGAATGAGTTTACTATATTCAATGATTTCTCTAGATCATCCAAACTATCACTTTTCTTAATCTTATCTCGTATATCAGATGCTATATTATCTGCAATAGATTTTATTATTTTCTTAACATATTCGTGTCCTTCTTTCTCCTCAACCTTTTGAATAAGAAGTGACAAAATCATATCATACTTCCTTGGAAATAGTTCACGTCCTTTCTCTGTTATCGTATATACTTTTGTTGGTCTGCCAAACCGCTCGCTCCTAAAATGTGATGTAACCAATTGTCGTATCTGCAATGACTCTAAATGAATTCTAATTGCACCCTTTTGTATGCGCAGTTTGTCTGCAATTTCTCCTGCGGTCTTTGGGCCATCAAGCAATGAGTTTAATATCATCTTTTTCGTACCAGCAAAAATGTCCTCGTGTTCGTCCAATCAAATTACACTATGTCATATCATTTGTATAAAATGTTTATTATATATCTTGGCCTAGGCGAGCTAATATCACTTTAGATCTATTAAAGTGCTTAAAGTATTTAAATTAGTGATATTATTATAACGCATGGGAGAGAAGATTACAAATAAGAATAACAACACAACAGTAACAACAATTGCAACTATACTAATATTATCTTTAACATTCATTACCGCAATCTCTTCTTTATTGGCACCAGATATTAGGTCAGCAAATGCATTATTGCAGCTACAATTCCCACCATCACAGAAACTTGATCTAATGGCTGTTAACTCGGGAAAACCACCTGATACAAATAACTTTCAGCTAGCACCAGGTTATAAAATAGAACCAGTATTATGGAACCTTACAACTCCCGGGACTGTGGCATTTGATGACAAAGGTAATACTTACTTATCAGAAGTAGGTTCTTCATATGGACAGCTTACATCTTTACCGAGAGTATACAAGCTACAATCCAATGGAAATATGTCAGTTCTTGTAGATAGATTTTTGTTTGAACCAATTTCAGATATTGAATTTAATAAAGATAATGGGCTGCTATATGTATCACATAGAGGAATAATATCTACAGTTAATCTGACAAGTGGACTAGTAAAAGATCTTGTTATGGGTCTTCCTTCAGTTGATTTTGGCAGCCATCCTCAAGGACAGATAGCATTTGGATCAGATAGCAGAGTTTACTTTACTACAGGTACTTCAACTAATAGTGGTGTTGTTGATAAATCAGATTTGGCTTTTGGATGGCTAAAGCTGCAGCCTCAAATGTATGATATTCCAGGACAAAATATAACGCTTACAGGCCAGAATTTTGTATCAAAAAATCTGCTTGATTTAACAGATAAAAGTAATAAAACTACTGGTGCATTTGTTCCGTTTGGTACACCTACAAAAAGTAGTCAAGTGATTAAAGGTGAAAAAATATGCAATGGATGTCTTTTTAGTATGAAACCTGATGGCACTAACTTGCGAATGCATGCATGGGGTCTTAGAAGCCCATTTGGAATGGTATTTGATTCTAAAGATGGCAAACTGTTTATCTCCAATGATGGAGCTGACGATAAAGGAATCAGACCGATAACTAATGATACAGATAATATATACTTCTTTAATATAAAAAACAGTGGCACTATTAATAATATTACATGGTATGGTTGGCCAGATTTTTATGGAAACGGAGAGCCAGTAACTGATCACAAATTTGGTACGTCTAAAAACCTTACTCAGCCACTACAATTCCTAATTAAGAATCATCCGCCATTAACAAAGCCATTTACAACAGTTGGAGTTGGTCCTGGAGTAACTCAAACTGCATTTGTTGATAATAAGAGCTTCGTAGGAGGAGAAAAACCAAAGATATTCTTAGGAGAATTTGGAATAGCTATACCAATAAATCATCTACTACCACCGTTAGATAGTAGCAGCAAAGCCGGGGCAGGTGGACTACCAGGACAAAAAGTTATAGCCATAGATACACAAACAGGAAATTTCAGTGACTTTATATCACTTAAGAAGCCCGATCTAAACTTTAGACCAGTAGGTGTAAAATTTAATGAAAAAGAAGGTGCTCTTTATATTATAGATTTTGGAAAGGCTGAAATAAGGAGTACTTTGCCTAATGGTACGCCACTTCCTATGCCAGTTGTCTGGCCATATGCAAACTCGGGAGTAGTATGGAAGATAACAAAGACTAGTACTGCTACACCAATGACAGCAGCAACAACAACTGGAGCTCCTACTACTAACGCTACTACTGCTGCTCCATCTCCAACTGGAATTCCGGGAGTGCCTTAGATATGACAACATTAAAAATAATAGCAAAAAGAAAAGCAGTTGTTAAAGATCCTATTATATGTATGAGAGGAGAGCGTTAGCATTATTGGGAAATACTGACAGCACTAACAACAAATATCATCCGTTCTATGATGCGGTAAATATTTCTCATCCGTTCTATGACGATAAATAGGATAAATCAATATTTGTATATTCAGTGGTCCAAAAGAAACTGTTACGATTTAGCGACGCATTAGCCTCGACAACAAAATTTGTAATATTGTTATAGCAAAAAAGGGCATGATAACTCGACCTAGCAGACTTATTTCCACTGCTATAATGATTCTAACCTTGTAAATATATCATCGGTAAATAAATATGCAACATAAAGAAAAAAAACAACTAGGCAGTAGCAGTCTTCTCTTTTGCAATATCGACAAGCCTGTTTATTAGGTCTTGATATGTCTCGTCAGGCTTGGTAACTTCCACCAGCCTGACAAATAAGGTTCCGTGGAATAAACATAAACATCTTTCAGAAGAACACCGCAAACATATAGCTGCATCTAGACATGGAAAACCCACCCTCACAAATAAATGATCTCAAAGTTAACCTTAGTTTTCCCTGAAATTATAGAACTTCAATGCAAGCCTAAAAGCATCAAAGACATCATTGTGTGAAGTTACTTCTTTGTCTAAACTGCCATCATTTTCGACAGCAGTTCTCAAAGCAACAACTAATTTCTCGAACTTTGGATTTATCGCTATCTTACAGGGCTCTTGTTCTAGGATCATTTTTGCATGTCCTAACAAAGACTTGTGCTCCTTTGCAAAGTTAACAGGGACTATCTTCATATCCTTAGTTCCATCATCTCCGCCAAAACCCTCTTTCTTTAAACGATCAATCTCTTCTAAATAGTCGGCCTTCTCGCCTATCCGCAACTTTAGTGACTTGATAAAAGACGGGCTTGATGCGTCCACGTATGTTTTATCAACTTGATATTTTGACATCAATTGATATACTGTATCTAACATTGCATTGTAGTCAGGCCTATCGTACTCCTCAGCATGCAATACCTGTATATGATCATCAGTCCATTGCGTAACGACTACACCAAATGCTGAGCTACCGTAACCAGGATCCAAGCCCATAGACTTTGATGCGAGTGCATAACCCCAAGTGTGCCAATCATCAGGATTATAGAGTTTACCTTTCTCTACTGCTGCATCTATATTCTGAGTGTGAAAGATATTTCCTATTTGTCCTAGGTACGCACAATCATACTCTCTTTGAAAACTAGGGCTGGCTCTGGCTTTATCAATCTCTTCCCTTGTGTATATTTTATTGAGGCCGTACGTATAGTCCAGACGTAAGCGCTTGTATATGCAGGTCTCTTCGGGTTCCTGTTCAATAGTTTGGAATAATTAACCAGGAGCATTGGGCGTAGAAACTAGCACAATGTAAGGCGAGCTTTTACCGATATATCTTTCACTAACAGTCCTAACTTCCATTTGCTCTGACTTTCTGAATAGTCTGCCTCGTCTATGAGTAGGAATTTAGGATTGTCGAGCGCTCTAAAACTATCCGTGTGATTCGATGGATAAGCCTGTATGTCACATCCATTAAGCGTTAATGCTGTTTCTTTGCTATCGAAAGTAACCCCTAACCTGGGTTCAAACAAGCCTTTCATTCTCCTAATAAGTTTAATAGCGATATCTTGGTTAGGTCCTGTAACTATGACCATTTGACTATTTCTATAATCGTCGTTCCTAAGACACAAATACGCCATGACCCTAAGTAGTATTTCAGTTGCACCAATTCCAGTTGATTTCTTTATCCAGACATGTTTATGTTTGAAACTATGCTTTAATGGATTGTAAGCATCGTCATCAAATAATGCATCTAATATCTTCTTTGATATGTCTATTAGTTATATTCTTGGTGTTCACAATTACTTATTTCGAAGTCAATATTTAATAACTTGGTCAAGTCTCATTGCTCTATTATAAGATGAGCGGTAACATAAATTTTAGATACATAGATATATGTATCATACGATGAATGTAACTAACTCTGTCGACCTTACTAATGAGACGGCTACATTACTACGCTCATCCATAACATGATCGAATTATGACTGACAGCTTTTATTCCTATTGTATATCATACTTGTTATACCTCTTGCCCTACGAATGTTACAACACCGATCAACAAAGAACACAATAAGAACAACTAACTTCATTGTTAACAAGATAAAATAAGAGGTGACAGAAAGTGATGAATACTTATGTCTAAAAAAGTCAAATCAGTAGTTACCTTATTATCCTTGCATGATATTCTGTTTAAATTCTATTTTTAATCTCTTAACAATGACTGTTTTTACTTTCGCTCATTGTGCACGTTTGGTACAGTTTTTCTGATAGCTCAAACTTCCTTTATCTTCTTTTTCCTTTTTTTATATAATAAGCAATTTGTTTTCGTATAATTAAAGGAATGGCTCTATGTTGCCTAACTGCTGCATATTATTTACTATCAAAGAATACCACAAATACCTAATAACTGGACGACGACCTATTATTGAGGAAAGGGATCGATGTTTTGTTCTGAAGAAGCATTGTTTGAATCAATGCTCTTATGCGCATGACTTATGTGGTCTTTGAGTTCTTCTTTAGTACGGGCTGTTAACCCACATATTTCACAAGTACTCTGTTCTGATAAATCAGTGGCTTTTCCTCTTTGTCCCATGACAGATATACAATTCGTCATCAATGTCTTATTTAGAGCTTGCTAAATATCTAATCAGAAATTTTACCTGTAATGCAATACTTAACGCAAAGCCACTATGAATAAATTGTTTATGATCTTCGTTGTCATGTCAAATATAAGTTATAAATCATCAAAGCTTGAAAAACTTAAAATGAATATTTTACCATAAGATTAAATTTTTGTTAGGTTCGTGGAGATGCAACCTAGAAATCTATTTAATTTAAATTACTAAATGTATAATAGTTTACGGTATCAAGCAAGATAATGAAATGCAGTATATGCGATATCAATGAGAGCTTTCCATTTAAGTGCAATTATTGTAAGAGCTTTTTTTGCCATTTGCATAGGCTTCCTCCTAATCATTCATGTATGAATATAGAAGAATATGTTGCTGCTAAGGAGAAAGTAAAGGGACTAGGTCATACCAGAAGCAATATTGGCAATAATAATAATAATATCAAACTAATACAGAATGTAGCCAGTACATTCAAGCTAAGCTTCTCCAAAACTGAAATAAAACACCTATTACTTGCAACTGGGTTGGTGACGACAGTTGGGCTATCTTTTAATCATTACAGGTACATATCTGTAGAATTTCTTTTAATATTCATAAGTGCATTCTTGATTCATGAATTAGCTCATAAATTCCTAGCTCAATCATATGGTTCGTGGGCAGAATTTCGTACAGATTTATATGGCATAATGGTAACTGCTATATCAGCAATTCCGTTCATACCCTTTAAATTTATAGCTCCGGGTGCAGTCATGATTGGATTATCTGATAAATCCAGATTTGGGAGGGTTGCGTTCATTGGGCCATTAACAAACATTGTCATGGGTTTTGGTTTCATATTAGCTGCGTATGTCTTTCCAAATTATCCGTATCTTTATAGTGGTGCTTCATTTAATGGTTGGATAGCGTTATTCAACCTACTCCCCTTTGGAGTACTGGATGGACAGAAGATATTTGATTGGAATAAGATTGTGTGGGGAATTACCATCGTACTTGCAATGACTCTCTTTATCATAGGAAATTTGATTTAGCAAACAAAAATGGTTCCTAATATTAATATGATATATTCAATAAGCCTCATGGAATGTAAATGATTTTGTACATATAGTATATCAAACTAAGTTTTATGATTTCTATTCGATATTCAGATCCATTCTTTTATGCATGTCATATGTAAATATAATAAAAAATGAGCATAATCCACAAATTTATAAATAGAATTAAGACTGAGGTTCCCATGCTACTGCTGGATCACAGTCGTATAATCAATTATTAACTGACATTACTGAAGATAAGTCAATCGATTCATAATTGATCATCTGGTCTCTTGATATATGTATCAAACTTTTCTTTACTGCTAAAAGAGGAAAAAAGGAAAATTAGTTTTCTAGTCGTTGTTAAGTTAAGGCATCTCTTGTTTTTACTTTAGCCTTATTTAAGGTCTCTGAACTAGGTTTGCCTTCTGCATGGTCTTGTTCAGTCTTCATCTTTGCTTCAAAATCTTGTCCTGCATTCTTTATCTTCTTTGTAGTATCTGTCATACTGCTTGTCTTTCCACAATATACTTTAATAGTCATTGCATAAAATTTTATTATCTATTATAAGGTAAGATGATAATGTCTAATTTAGATCTTCAGCAATAATTATTGTTATAATTCTTCAAGTTCTGCCATAGTGCTAGATGTTATAATTCTCCAGCCCCTGATTAAATATCTACTCGTGTTACTATGCTATTACACCAATTCTTGAATAATTGAGCGCACATCAATAATGTGGTATCAAGACTATCTTCCATTGTTCCTAGTCTCTACCTGAACGGTATTATAATTGTTATAAAACATACTCAAAATGTGCTATTAATAATTAATTATAGTAAAGAAAAAAGAAATTAGTCTAGTCTAAAAGTCATAGGTCATCGTTGAACCGCTTCAATAGCTTCAGGATTCAATCAGTTGATTATTGTAGTTCTTACTTCATAATTCTAAATGAATCAATCATTTGTTGAATAATTGGCAGGTCATCTGATTGTCCAAGTTGATAAGAGATGCCATATTGTTTGCCATCCTTTAATGTAAACTGTACCGTTGTTGTTCTGGATGCATCTGACTGAATTACGATCTTATGTGCAGGTAGTCCTGATACGATGGTCTTAGATTCACCTAGGATTTTTGTTTCAGAAGATTTGTATTGACTAATTAATTCATCTAATGTTGTCGCGTTTACATCAGCAATGCCTACTAATACGGTAGAAATATTCCTGCCACTACTGAAATCTAATGCTGATATAAAAATTACATAATTACTACCACCGCTGCCCTTTTGTACTAACGATTTCCAATCAGATGGATACTTCATTGTAAAACCTAGATCTGTGTTAGTATATGTCAAAAAATTTGTAGTATTCTGTTGAGCACTTGCAACTAGTATATTAGATGCAATATTAGACAATACCAACGATGAGAAAAGCAATGGCAATGTCCAATATAGTCGACCTTTGCAAAGCATGATAAGGTATCTATGCTTAAATATAGAAGTATTTCGGTGACTTGGAAAAAGGAGTATTTGTACCTATAGTACATCAGCAGTCGCTTGTTACCTTATTAATAACGAAACCCTGTATAGCATGATGTAATCGCAGGATCCTACGCAGCAGATAGAATTTATTTTAAACTTTGAGAAAATAGATATCCAGGAACGTGAACGTCCCAATATGATAATTTATCATACAGTATCAATGAATCAGCAGCAGAATAATGTCTTCGTAAAAATTAATGGGATCGAGTATGACGTTGAAATTAGGGATATTATAAAAAGTAATCAGAATGAAAATCAAAGTATCAACCTAGACTCTTTTTTTGGTAAGGTTGCTGTTCCAATGACAATATAAGACTAAACAACTAAGGTGATGGCTATGGAAAATCTAGAAGAGAGGATTACAGATGTGGACTGGCAAACGGTAACAGGACAAATGAATGAAAAAGGATATGCTTTGGTATCAAGATTCTTACCCAGTCAGTCCTGCGATGATCTGATTAGGAATTACAATAACTCCGATCTATATCGTAAGACCATCACAATGGAAAGACATCGTTTTGGATTAGGTGAATACAAGTACTTCAGATATCCATTACTTGATCTACTTCAGACTATTAGAACAGCAATTTATCCAAAACTTGCACCTATTGCAAATAGATGGATGAACATGCTAAATATAGAAAGACATTTTCCAGACAAGTTTGATGAACTGCAAAAGCTTTGTCATGATCACAATCAAACAAAACCTACTACACTTATTCTAAAATACGGCAAGGGAGGACATAACACATTACACCAAGATCTTTATGGTGAAATATTTTTTCCTTTTCAATTGGTTTTCTTTCTAAATGAGCCTGAAGTCGACTATACTGGTGGAGAGTTTGTATTAACAGAGCAAATTCCAAGAGCACAATCAAAAGCAATTGTCTTAAAGCCGCATAAAGGAGATATGCTGATTATCACTACTAACTTCAGACCTATAAAAGGTAGTAAAGGATATTTTCGGGCACAGATGAGACATGGTGTAAGTGAAGTACATAATGGAGAACGACACACAGTCGGAATTATTTTCCATGACGCCCTAACATGACAAACAGACTTAAGTTGAGTTGTTATCATGAAAAAAATAGCTGATGACTAGTCATAATGCCGAACCTAGCAGGCCATTCGACAAACTAGATGCTATCAAGTATTCCGAGCCTCTTGCTGAAAAAAGTGGTTATGGTCTATGGCTTATTTCTTATTTAGCTATTACTCCTTCTTCTTGTTGTTTTGCTTCTGCTAATTTCTCTATTGATTCTCCAGTTGGTAACGGCGCATTTCTATCTACTCTGTACCTCATCAGCTCTGGAAAGTCCATGTCCAATATAATATTCCTACCAACCTCATATATTCTAGATTTAGGGACATCAAATCTATAGTTGTAATCACCAAATATTACTATCTTATTGTCTGTCTCTTTCATTACATGTCCTATGTGGTCTTCATTTTTAGCTCTGACTCCTTTATTGAATAATCCTTTTGGGTATTTCTTCCAAAGGTGGCAAGATCAATATCCTTATACATGGTACTTTAAATCAACTCAATAAAGAGATTTGCAGGAATACCATTCGCTCTCATACCAATCCTAATATTTCCTTGTTCGTACTCTATATCCCCAATACTACTTTAAAACCTCTTGATGCCAAATGTATGCGTATGCGTATGAAATACGTATCATATCTAAAGATGGGTGGAGTTATTCATAAATACCATTTTCTAACCGAAACATATTCCTTAATTTTGTTGCATCCGAATTTCTTGAATAAAGTTTTATCGATTACCGACAAGAGATGGCTCAAACCCTATGTTACTGTGTATACCTTTTCATGTTCTGATTTCCTTGGCCTTTTTCCTAGTGTATATCAACCAGGTAAC
>JBKOWU010000111.1:0-2585 GCA_046724555.1 Thermoproteota archaeon
TTTTTCATCTTTGAATAAGAATATCTATTGTGTACCTCATATGCAGTTATTTTCAGTTTAATTTCTTTTTTACTTATAGATTCTATAGAGGACTTGGAAACCACATATTTTCTCAACCAAGTAAATTCACTTTGTACAATTATATCCTGCGGAACAACCTTTTTGACAAATCTCTCATCAACAGAGTATACTGACTTATGTAATAGTTCAAACTTATCAAAGAATGAGGTGTTGTCATCCTTCATTTTATCTGCCTTTTTTATAATTAACAACAGATGCGTTTCTTAGTTATTATGAATTGTCATCATCGCCATATAATATCTCTCTTGACGTTTCCAGGATATATAACCTGTTTGGCTATATGGAGAAGATTGATTACTGTAGTCATTTTTGCAGATTTTGCTGCTTTACACAAATTTACAAGGTATCATATGTCGCCTTTGAATTCTTAATTATAAAGACGTCGTATATATGTACAAATGAACGATGAGAGTACTAGAACTTCTGAGGCATCTTCCAAAGAAAAAAATGAAGACAAAAAAGATCTACCAACCCTTCCTGCAGAAACATCAATTGAGGATTCAACAAAATCAGACAGAGAAAAAAAGGTTGTAGTAATTAAACCTACAAAACCAGATGTCAAAATTTCTGACACACCAAACCACTCAGAAGAAGTAAAAAAAGAAGACGATAATATTGGTCAGTAAGAGCAGTTGCAATAACATAGAGTTTACATGACACAAAATAATGATGATACAAAATTGAAATAATCTATTCTGTAGGTCATAAAGAAGGTTCGAATTCGAAATTAACATAACAGCAAAAAACTGAAAGATATACAACATTATAGCATACACAAGCAGGCGTATCAAGATATCATAATGCTTCGTTTTGGAGACAGAGAATATGGGTGATGACAATCAACGGAGCAAAATGAGTTAAAAAAAGTAAAGTAGAATATCTTAAATTATGTATGTTATTGGAATATTTGCTGAGATGGATTCCACAAAGCAAACAGTGTCCTAGACGTTGGAAGTGCGTTCTCTGAACCAGCCAGATATGTCTATTATAAATCATTTCGCACTTGGAGAGGTAGTTATTTATTTATGGCTAATGCTTTGCAAACTCATAAGGAAGATAATGATTCGTAATATGAATGCGATTCGTATGAAGACACAAAACGAAAAGCTTGGTGCTGCTAACAATGATGCAGTTTTAATAGTAAATCGTAGTTCTTCCGGTGGATTAACCGGCATATTACATGAAAAATCAATGTAAACAGATTTAACCAATATTACCTTTAACGGTAGTTATAAAATCAAAATCAGGTTCTTCTTTCTCTTCTAATGAGGATAAAGACGATAAAAAAGGCAATAGCCATTTTACATTACGTGAATACATTCGCAAACAGCTAGGTGCAAGAAGGCTTGAGTATATCATAACTGCAGTTATATGTGTAGTGTTTGCATTCTGTTTTGCACACCTCGAATATTACTACATCAAAGATCCTGCATTGCAGATCTCAAATGGAAAAGTACTAGGCACGCATCCGGAAATCGATAGGAGCAGAGAGGTGAAACCAATAATCGGTAATATGTATCAATACCACTTATTTCCAATGCTTTTTATTTTTATTCTAATTAGTTTTGCTGCTTTGTTTGATGATATGACTTTTAAGTTATTTGGAAATAAAAAGCGAAGAAAAGCATTTTTCCTTGGATGTGCCAATCTGATTACTGCAATCACGATAGAAGATTTTGCTTGGTTTGTAAATAGGTGGTTAGTACCACTAAGTAATGATCCAAAGGGCGGACAATTGATGCAAACTACTGATTGGACATCCATGCATTTGGGTGCATTAAAACTAGTAAATAGTTTTGTTATACCATATTGGTATTTAATTGCCATAGTCATTGCAACAGCAGCGTATTATGTTGCATTTAGAAAACATGATATGATAGTAGGCGAAGCTTGACAATATGTGAACAATATTTATTTATCCAAATCTAAACTTACAGCAAAATGTACATATGTTGTTGTTTGTACATATTATCTTATTATTATTACGAGCTTGTCTGTCACTCTTGAGATACTTTTCATAGCTAAAGATTATATCCTCTTGATCTTTTGACTGGATGGATTTTGCTCTAATGTTTCTTAGATTATAGATAGCTTGCTCTGCACTTAAAACATTCCCCTTCTTAATAAGATATGCAGCCAATATAGTTCCAGTTCTTCCTCTACCGCCCGAACAATGTACCATTATTGGCCTTCCTTTATCTATTTGCCTATTAATGCAGTTAACAACATAGTCTAATTCTTCCAGAGAAGAAGGAGCGTCATAATCTTTTACACTTAGATGAAAATAATCGATTTTTTTAAAAATTGTTAGAATATTTGAAACCTTTAATAACTAGTGACACCTTTTTTGTTACATAAATTAAAATATTGAAAAAATTATCATCTGTATACAGACACACCGATATACTAAGCCAATTGAGATATACTGAAAAAGATATAATCCAGAAATAATAGAAGTATGCTTAAAAATTAAGGACCAGTAGTATGATTAAATCTCGAAGATG
>JBKOWU010000326.1:0-15302 GCA_046724555.1 Thermoproteota archaeon
ATCAATAATGAATTTGTTTTTGTTCTCATTACTACTATAAAGTGTAGAAAAGTATTTTACAGTTTCATATTCCTGTCGTAGGTCACATGCAAACTGTAATACAAACTACATATAACGATAATAAAGAGAATAATCCCCAAAGGCACTTTGAACTGGCGTTATTCTTATCTAACTCCATATTGTGTGAGTGTCATACTTATGTACTATCATGGGATTAGTTAGCTATTGTACTGAACTCTTGCTGATTTTAGGAAGCAAAGAATGTTAGAAAGAAAATGCCATAAGAATTACAATTTTCTGCTTTATAGTATATTGACCAAATGATCTTGAATGGTTCTAGGCCTTTTATGGACAATAATAGTCGTAATTGTTGCAATAATCATCATAGTAGTACTGCTAAAGCTGGTCTTTGCGATTATAGCAATTGGCCCATATGCAGTATATGATTCGCATCAAGACGTTATGAATACCTACAATCTACTGCGGCCTCTGACCAATACCTAATGGAATCGGAGCAACCGTTGTAGTATTTACTACTTTTTTGTTTTTTAGTTTTGTTAACAAAAATTTTATTGGCATTATTCTAGCCTGCCACTATTTTAAGTCCCGAACGTTCTTGTACTCTTCGACTACTCTAACATTTTGATCAGAATCAGGATTGTACGTAGCCTTTTGTCCGTAGGGAGTAGATTTGAATGCCTCAAAATTACGCGCATATTGATCTCCTGGTGGCTCTGAGCCGTGATGATATTTGCCAAGAATCTCTTCCTCACTTATTAAAAGCCATAATACTTTACCATCGTAAGCATCAGCAACGTATTTTGGAATCCAAAACTTATCTTTTTTTACTGTTCCCTTTTCCAAACGTAAAAAGTTCTGTGACACCTCTTTGATCTCACCTACATCTTTTCAGTCGTTGCTCTTCACCTTTTTACCTTTGAACATAATCCACAATATTGTTGGTCATTCCCTACTTGCAAATTTATTGTATAGTATTGATCAAAAGTTCATTATATATTTTTAATAGTGCGATACTTATCCACTATAAAATAGCCTAAGTTATTGTTAAATGGGATATAGAGTATATAATCTGTTATCATGGAAGGCGAGATTGATACTACTGATAATATAAACTGGAATACCATAGTAGGCCAGGAAGCAAGAAGTATAGATGACAATGCAGATCTTGGAAAGGTTCAAGGACTATTTGAGCCATTCATAGTTACCGAAAGAGGAACTATAAATAAAGAAAAATTCTACATTCCAAAATCTCTCATTAAAAGATATACTAACGAGATATTGATTTTCGATATAACAGAACAACAAGCAAAAGACTACTGTATGCGAACTACACCTCCATCTGAGTATGAAGAAAAAGGTATTGTACAGATAATATCTGATGCAAGATCCAGAGAAGAGGAAGAGACGAAGAAAGAAGAAGGAATAACAAGAACAGATACTCAAGTTGTATCGGTTGAAGGAGAGATTCAGCGAAGAAGAAGTAAAACATCGCTTTCGAGGGTTGATATTAATGAGGAAGAAATTGCTAACAAGCTGAAGGCTGCAGCCGGCGAATTCAGAGACCTGGTAATTTCAGGCACTAAGGTAGCAAAACAAAAGATTAAACAGACACAAGAAATGCTGGAGGAAGAAAAAGCAAAGAGGGATGCAGAAAAGATATCAAAAATGGGTGGTCTGGCTAGTCAATTTACAAATTCATTTGATGATATTTTATCTGAGATCAAAACAAAAACATATGAAGAACAAGAACACATATACAAAGGATTCATAAAGTTAATTGAACAACAGCGTGACTTTCTTATAGCAAGAAGAGATTTGGCCGCCAAGTTAAAAGACTCAATACAAAAACCAGTTGTTGGCATTACCAATGATAGTACAACAACCGAAAAGCATTCGCTAATAGGAGAAAAGCAACAACAATTAGGAGTTGTCAAAGAACCTGAGTTGCCTTCATCGCAAGAACCACAACTACCAGAAATAATTGCTACTATCTCTGCTGAAGATGAATCAAAAACAAAAGCGCAAATAATAACTGCAGCTGAAGAAGAACAACCTTCTGAACAAATAACAGCTTCTACCGCCAACACTGAATCCCAAATAAAAAAACAAAGTGTAAACCGATCTGGACCTAGTAAAACATCGCCCAAAAACAAATCTCCAAAGATCAAGAAAAAGGGCAAATAATCATCATGACAGAATAGAATCGTATCTTGCAGTTTTACTTTCTGTCTCATTATTGTTAAATGCGCTTTACCATCTTTAATCTGGAATCAATGACATCCATTTGTTCTTCTAACAACTTTTTATAGGCTGTTAATTGCTTTTCTTGCGTCTCATAGTCTGATTCTTGTTCTATCTCGGCCATTGTATTTTCAAAGTCTGCAGTTAACTTTTCAAGTCTAGTAGTACCTAGAGCCTGAATGTCATGTGCATCCTTTGTTGGACCAATACCTGTGGTCTCCATGGATTTATCTTTAAGATCCTTTACTTTCTCTTCTGTTTTCTTGCCAATAGATTTGACTTTCTCTTTGATTGATTCTGCCGCTTCTTTTGCTGTTTCTTCTGTCATATACAATTGTCCTCGCTATAGTTAATAAAAATACCTCCAATATGCTGCAGTACGTAACCATTCAAGAAGACACG
Source organism: Thermoproteota archaeon (assembly GCA_046724555.1). Lineage (GTDB taxonomy): Archaea > Thermoproteota > Nitrososphaeria > Nitrososphaerales > Nitrososphaeraceae > JAFAQB01. Next base: position 2,665 of record JBKOWU010000326.1, read on the forward strand.
ATATCAAACCAAAATGTATTATACCTGATCTTATTCTCTTTATTTTGGATTGATCTACAAATCTTATAGCATCATCAACCACAATAGCATTAGTAAGCGAGTCTAATTTCATTGAGTAACACTCCTTTGCTAATGACAATGCTTGTATCTTTTCTCTTTTATCTTCTGTGTTTTGTACTGTATTCCATACTTCTTTTGTAATTGCATTTAGTCCCACAAGACATTTCTCATACTCCTCAGGCAGCCTTTCATCAATGTATCTTTTGATGTTGTCTTTTGCTTGCTGCCTTAGATATGAAAGATCTCTGTTAATAGTAGGTTGGCTTATTTGCAATATCCTTGATATCTCTGACTGGTTATAGCCCTGACTTGCTAACTCTTGTACTTTGTTTCTACGCCATTCTAAACTGCTATTCACTGAGGAGCTCAAATTATTCATATTTCCTTCGTGAAGAAAAATGGTTATTCACATTCACGCATAATCTATTTGTGAAAGCTAGCTTTATGCTTTTCATAGGAAACCACGATCAGCACTATTATTATTGTTTATTAATACAATTAAGACACCATTGTTGATCTATTGGAAGAGGCTCTGTTCTTGGTTCAGTACCTCTGGTACTCATACCACTATCCGTAACGTCCTGTTCAGACAGAACTCGTACTAGGTATTTTGATTCATTACCACATCTGTCACATTTCATATTTCAATATCATCATCGCTTATAGATGACATTACATAATAAAATATAGATGCATAGATAGGGATATCTATCTATATGGATGTGTACATATATTGTCTCTTCACTTGAAAATGCGAATAGGTATAGCCCCTTCCCAGAAGGGCCAAGGCCGCATAGCCGTAATCACACAGGTTTTTATTTATAGTCATCAATATTGATTTGTGTTAATGCAATATGGTTAAGATAGAAGAAGGGGACGACCTAGGAAAAATATTACAACTTCTTATAGAAACATTAATCAGAGAGCACAAATTAGATCCGAGTACAGCAAATAGCATTATCAACGAAGGAAAACGAATCAAGCAATAATAATAATAATACATTCATTGAGCATATTATCGTAAAATGCTAGTTAGTATTATCATTAGCCACCTTGAGTATTCTTAACAGCTTGAGAATAAAGATAATCTAAATCTACATAGCCGGGATTATTCTACTTCTTTTTTGTCTTTACTGATTCTCTCTTAGGTGCAGATCTGCCAATATCTTACAATATACACCTCAGACTGTAAAACTAGCTTTTGTAAGTCTTTGAATACTATTGTCACTTTGGATAAATGTAATTAGCTGCAAGTCAGTTTTATCCTTTTGTTATTGGATACAAATATTGCACTCAAGGTAATTTAGATTTAAGTTCTAGATTTTTATCTGCTGCATTATAGTGAGTTTATTAATATGAAGAAGACTACGACTACGACGTTATCATGTGACAAATGCAAAAAGAATGAAGTTCAAATTTATAATGATTGTTGCAACTGCTGTATACCTTGCAATGCTATGGGATACCTGCGTTTAGGCTCAAAAGTAGTAATAACTACACATAATACTCTAGTATCTTTTCAAAAGTGTCTTTCTCCTTATCGTTGGCATATTCCTGATACCTTGTAAAATCAAGTGGAGTAATTATACCGACAGGTTTGTTTGAATTGCTAGAATCACCACGATCAACAACAAGCAAATGTCTTACATTGTGTTGTAACATCATATCTGCTGCCTCTGATGGAGACGATTTAGGACTAATAGTGATAAGAGGAGAAGACATTATTTCTTGGTTTGTAACTGCACTAGCATTTCTGTCATTGTAGCATACCTTTGTAACTAGATCTCTCTCACTGATTATACCACTTGGGGTACCTTTTTCATCAACTATTAGCAACGAACTGACATTTCTATCTGTCATTTTCTTGGCCGCTTGCTGAACAGATGCTGTTCCTTGAATAGTTTCTAATTTTTTCCTCATTATATCACTGATCGTGGTAGCCATAGTAAGAGTATACAACACTTGGACGCCTTCGCATTTTTAAATATATCGTCGAGATTTAGGTTCAGATTTTGTGCTCAAAGTTCAGAAATTTCCTTCGTAATGGATGTAGGTCTAGTTCCTATAGATGTCATTTCTTGCAAATGACTATTTTTCTTCAATATTTCTTATCGATGTTGGATACCAACAATGACTATATAACTTAGTATTGTATGCCTAGTTACGATGTGGTAACCTAGTATTCAAATACTAACTTTCGCGTTTATATGCAATCACCATCATATATCTATGCGTAGGTGAAAAAAGGAAAAGAATATGATCACTCCTGCTAATGAAGATTTAATCATAGAGGCAATTGAGAAAGTAGGTAAAAGTGTAGTGAATATTGCCAGTGTAAGAATGATTCAAGACCAGCTATTTAGACTATTTCCAATTGAAGGTGTAGGTTCAGGGATTATAATAGACAGCAAAGGACTAATACTAACCAATAATCATGTGGTCGACAAGGCAAACAATTTGAAGGTTACGTTAAAAGATGGTAATATATTTAATGGAAAGGTGGTAGGTACCGATGATGTTTCAGATTTAGCCGTAATAAAAGTAGACTCAACAGAAGCACTTCCACAAGCACAATTAGGAAATTCAGATGATTTGAGAATAGGGCAAATTGTAATTGCGATTGGAAACCCTTTTGGTTTGACTGGAGGTCCAACGGTAACAGCCGGAATTGCGAGTGCATTGAATCGAACCTTGCAATTTGAAAGCGGAGCACTGGAATTAATTCAAACTGATGCCGCAATCAACCCTGGCAATTCAGGAGGACCTTTGGTAAATACAAATGGAGAAGTAATAGGAATAAATACTGCCAAGATGCCTTATGCACAGGGTATAGGGTTTGCAGTTCCAATAAATACTGCTAAAGCAATAATGAAAGATTTGATAGAAAATGGACGTGTAATAAACAGACCATGGATTGGAATCTCAGCTATTAAGATAACAAGACAATTAACACAGTATTATAAACTGCCATCAAATGAAGGTGTGCTTATTGCACAAGTAGAACCACAAAGTCCAGCAGATTATGCTGATTTAAGAAAAGGAGACATTATCGAAGCAATAGATGGAAACAAAATAACTGATCCTTCACAAATGTCATCAAATATCAGGAAGAGATCTATTAATGAAAAAATAATAATAACCATTAACAGATACGGAAGACGGTTTGATTGTCAGATACAACTTTTAGCTCGACGTTAGACATTGGATCTGTTTTATACAATACACGAAGACAGATTCTACTAGGCTAACGTCGCCTCAACAATACTATGTCATAATTCAGTCTTTTGACATGTTAGAGTTCATTTTTCGTCTTTACAAAGCCAAAATGATCGATGCAGAACTTTGGTCACGATGGGAAGCTACAGCTAAATCAATGATGACAATTCCAAAGTTTAAGAAAGTATGGGATAAAATAAAGGATAGTCGTTCACATGAATTTAGAGAACTTGTTGATTCCTTTCCACTAGATGTCTAAAAGCATTGCAAATAAAATTTCACCTAGATAGATACTAAATAAATTATAGGTGTATCACTCCCTCGGGATGCAATGTCCAATATTAGATAAAATTGAATCTTGTTCATTGAAGATCCATTAAAGAACATCTAACCTAGTTTATTAATGACTCATACTAAAATAAATTAGAATAAAGTGCATTACCCTGTTGACGCGGAGTCTGAATATGAAACTAAAATCAAAGGCAAAAAAATAGCTACTGATGTATGCAAGGCTTTAGGAATATGGGACACTATTGGAAAGAAGTGGTCATTACTAATTTTGCGACATCTAGCTGCTAATGACAATATGCACTTTAATCAACTAAAGCGACTACTAGGAATAAGTAGCAATGTGTTGGCAAAAAAACTTAAACAGTTAGAGCAAGAAGGCCTTGTTACGAGAAGAGCTGTTTATGAGAATAGCCCATTAAGAGTAGAATACAAGATTACGCCTTTAGCAAAGGAATTAGATGCCATTTTCATAGGTCTAGATAAATGGATAGCTAAATGGGAGTCACGGAACAAACTCGATTAGTTACAAATCTACTAGTAGTTATTGCTATAAAATTGCATTTTAATCAAGCAAATGAAGACCGAAAAGAAGAACTGTTTGTACCCATTTATGATGATATGAAGAATAGTTGAGTTTAATTAACTATTACTAGTAGCAGCTTCTGCCGCTCTTGCAATCACTTCAGAAAGAGCCGGATGAATATGGATACTTTTTGTAATATTCTCAATTGTACCGTCCCCGTTATCATCAGTATAGCCTCTCATAGCTGCTAAAACCTCGTGGATGAGTATTGATGCTTGACTTCCGATAATGTGGCATCCAAGTATTTTCCCATCTTTCTTAGCAATAAGAAATTTTACAAAGCCATCATGGTCTTTAATTGCCAAGCCCATTGCCGTATTTATATAATGATAAACTGATTTTCGATAATCTATTATGTTTTTGGTATTATTCTCATTATCATTCTGCTTGTTATTTTCTTGCTGCTTTTTTGCCAACTCTTGTTCAGTGAGCCCTACTCCTGCAACCTGTGGTGAGCTAAAAATAGCATGTGGCATTGCATAATAGCTGATTGGAAGCATACTATCCGGATGTAATATGTTATAGAAAGCATACTGAGCTTCATAATTTGCACTATGCTTGAATAAGTATCGTCCGATTGCATCTCCTAATGCAAATATTCCTTTAACGTTACTTTCAAGGTATCTGTCTGTTATGATGTAACCCTTTTTGTTAATCTTTACCCCCGTTTTTTCAAGATCTAGTCTATCTGAATTTGGAATTCTTCCTGCAGCAATAAGAAGCTCATCTGATTCAAGATCTATTTGTTTTCCAGAGGAGTTTTTAGTAATTACATGGAATTTACTGTAATTATTGTTATTGTTGTTTTCTTTTGAAACAAAGGTCGTATCATAGCCTAAGTAAACATTATATTTTTTTGAAAATATTTCTGTGAATTTCTTTGAAATCTCCTCATCTTCATCTGGGATAAGTACCTCTCTTGTTTGTATAATATTGATCTTTGTCCCAAGAGCACCAAAGAAGTGAGCTAGTTCACAAGCTATGTATCCTCCGCCTATAATGGTCAGAACTTGGGGCTGTTTGTTAAGACGCAAGGCTTCATCACTTGTGATATAGCCACTTTCTTTAAGACCATCTATTTCTGGAATTCTCGGCCTGGTACCTGAAGCTAGCAATATTTTATCTGCAGTTATCATTATTGTTTTTTCATCATTTCTGTTATTATTGCTGTTATGATGACCACTACCATTTCCTTCTATAGAGATTATTTTTTCTCCAACAAATTTGCACTCGTTTGCGAAGAGTTTGGGATTTTCCCTACCTTCAAATGATTTTCTTATTTTCTCAGATTGCAAATCTACTATACCATTAACTTGTTCAACAATTGAATGAAAATCAACAGAAAATCCTTCAACCTTTATTCCAAAAACATGTGCACTCTTGATTGTTTCAGCTACATCAGCGCTATGTATGAGTAGCTTTGATGGTATACATCCTCGATTGAGGCAAGTTCCGCCCATTCTTCCCTTTTCAATAACTGCAACTCTAAGTCCATGCTGGTATGCTGCATTAGCAACATCTAATCCAGAACCGCTTCCTATAACTATAAGGTCAAATTTCTGCAATTTGGAAGAAAAATCTACCGTTGTTGCTTCAGTCACAAATAAAAAACAATTGCCCGATATATAATGGGTTCCTTAAGTGCTGCTTATGATTTAAACTCTTTCTTAATTATAAATTATATTCAAATTCGTATTACTACTAGTGCTACTTATGCTTCCATCTGTTATCGGGTTCAGCGTTAATCATAACAAGAAATCCACAAGGATCAAACATAAGTAGTGAATTATTGAAAATACCAAGAAGAAGACGTTGACATCAGGAAAATACTTCAATAGAGGAGTAATGGCATTAGACTCTCCATACATAGGACATGTAATAAGAGAAACGGAGGATAAGATAGTTGTATTTGGTAGTTTTGGTTATAGGTTTGATGTTTCTAAACCAAAAATAAAAGAAGTAGGCAGAATAGAGATGCACAGTTACCTAGTGGAGAACCAATAGAGAAACTAGCTAAAGGATAATGGTGAGAGTTTGTCCCAAAGAAACAGAAGATGAGGGAACGATTTCTGCAGTGCAATATCTGCTACAGTACGATTAATCATTTGAGATATAGAATATAGCATTCATGCAGAAGATTGTTGCGATCTTAATCCAGTTAGTTCTCTGTTGACGAAATTCTCAAAAGCAGGATTCAACCATCCCTCTGATCGGATTTGTTCCCATTGTTCACCTATAGTTCCATACTTAAAGCAATTTTTCATCCAATGTAGCCATCCTGTCCATTCGTCGTCATTGAGCACATTCCTTTCACGCATGGCATATACATGAGAACAAATAAACAGGATATAGTACACAAAGGCTAGTTCTTCTGATGGCTTTTCAAGTTTATATATGACTTTTTGCATTGTTGGTTTTTCAATTATAATCTCTGCCATCTTGCGAACCTTTTCATCTAGGTCATTGAGAACTCTAGTTTGTTGGTGGGTTGATAGACTCTGTATGTGTTTTTTTTTGAGAAAATAAGTGTCAATACCATTGTTCCTACTAATCCAATCGTTTGTGCTATACTCAGCATGTCAGAAAAACCTATTATTCCTTCAACCATTAGGCAAATGGAATAATTCTTTGTAATAAGCATTATCTGAAGAATAAAAAGACGATACATAATCAAATCCTCTCTTAAGAAAACTTCATTAGTCGTTGTTGTTGGTTTTTTTAGCTTCTACTTCTTATTCTTCTTTTTGGACGCCTTACAATTTTAGATTATCTCATTTTTGTAAATATGTCGTAATATAGGCTATACCACCTGATATAACTCCTATGCTAAGTAAGCCTGCAAACGCAGATATTGGTGGAATAAATTGCACCATTACTCCAACATTTGGTTGTAACTGAGAAGCAGAAGAAGAAGCACCAGGTCCGCTTGTAATGACTGAAAGTATCCCAGAACCTATTAATCCCGCAAATATCATGGTTAGTGTTGTGGCAGCACCTCCTACATTCATTCCAACAAGATGAATCCATGCAAGTACAGATTTGAATCCACGAATACTTTTTCTCATATCGTTCTCAAGGTTATGGTAAAAAGTCGCTGTGACTGCTATTGCCACTACCAATATCATATAAAAAATATACCCAAGAAAGAACCATTTAGCTGGACCTTCAAATGACAAAGAGAGGAATTGAATAATATTGATTTTAGAAGAGAATAGTAGTTGAATTGAAACAATTGATATAGTGAGTCCTGTAATTATTGCACCTTGAATTATTGCAGATATTATAAACCTGTTACTCCAGACTCCATGCGCAGACATATGACGACAACCTTAGTATAATTTACAACAAGCAAATAATAGTTTGTATGAAGTACTGACAATTGGATAATAAAAAACAGTATCAAGCAAAGCGGCCAAAATATAATATCGATTTACCTAGGTAACTATAAGAAGATGGAAATAGACATATATTCATGTCAAAAAGTTCTGAAGCAGCCGACGCTGAAGGTGCATCCTCTTCTAGCAAAGACGAAATAATTAGAGGACTGAATGAAGATCTGGCAAGAGAGTACAAAGCGATTATCCAATACGTAGTCTTCAGTTCTACGTTGAAAGGTGCCGAGTATGGAGACATTGCAGAGCAGTTAAAAGTGCATGCATCACAGGAGTTAGCACACGCCTTGGAGGTCGCCAAGCAGATCGACTATCTAGGAGCGGATCCGACGGTAAAAGGCAAAGAGGCCGAGTATTCCCAGGATTCAAAGACGATGCTTGAGATTGACCTGAGAGCTGAACAGGAAACCATTAAAAACTATAGAGAGAGAATCCGCCAGGCAGAGCGCGCTGGTGAATTCGCTCTCTCCGAGGCATTAAGAGATATTATTGCACAGGAACAGGATCACGAAATAGATCTGAAAGATGCCCTAGGATTACGATGACTCTCTCTGAACAAAGATGTTGCGAAAGTCATCAAAGTTAGTGCTTATGATGGCCCCAAGACATTGATAAAGATCTCCTCTCTTTGCTCCATGAAATTTAAGCGCTAGATTCTCTATCATTGCACTCTTTTGCTGAGCCTAAAATTATACGCAATCGACGATTGCAACTTTGTAATTATGTGTAGTAAATTTCTCCTTACTAAGTACGGTAGTTCATATCTACTAAGTTATAAATCACTACTGTACTTAAATAACATCATTATCTAATGAATATTATATGCACGTAGGAATTGATAGCTTTGCAGCCTGGGATAACACTGGCCTTTCCGTCAGTCCGTCTGAGCGTTTGAAAAGATTAGTTGAACAAATTGAATATGCAGATAAAATTGGATTGGATGTGTTTGGAATAGGCGAACATCACCGTAGGGAATTTCTCGATTCAGCTCCTGCCATTATTCTTGCTGCTGCCGCTGCACGAACCAAACGCATACGTCTTACTAGTGCTGTAGCGGTATTAAGTGCAGCAGACCCTGTTAGGGTATTTCAAGAATTTGCTACATTGGATCTGCTGTCACAAGGTAGGGCTGAAATGGTCGTTGGGCGCGGCTCATTTGTAGAAGCATTTCCTCTCTTTGGATTACGTCTGGAAGACTATGACTCGCTTTTCGAAGAGAAGCTTGATTTGCTGCTAAAGATTCGCGATAATGAGCATGTGTATTGGTCTGGCAAATATCGTCCGTCTCTGAATGGCCAGGGGATTTATCCAAGACCCTTGCAGAATCCTTTGCCAATATGGATAGGCGTTGGAGGAACGCCAGAATCATTTGTCCGTGCTGGTTTGCTTGGACTCCCATTGATGGTTGCAATCATAGGTGGTGAAACTCACAGATTCAGACCACTTGTAGATCTTTACAAGAAGGCTGGAATGCAAGCTGGCTATTCAGCTGATCAATTAAAAGTAGGAGTACATTCGCTAGGCTATGTTGCAGAAAGCACTCAAGAGGCTGTAGATGATTTCTATCCAGGCTATGCGCGTACCATGAGTGAGATCGGTAAGGAGCGTGGATGGCCCAAGATGACGCGCGCAAGTTTTGATGCTCAGAGAGGCCCTCAAGGCGCATTGCTTGTAGGGAATCCAGATGAAGTACTCGAGAAGATAATTAGGCACAGCAAAGCGCTGGGCGGCATCTCTAGGATTACATTTATGATGAACCCAGCCTCGTTACCTCATGAGAAACTGATGCAGGCTACCAAACTAATCGGTACACGTATCGCACCTGCACTTCGGGAATTGGCTGAAAAAGAGGTGAAGGTAGCATGATGCAATATTGTACTATACCTAAATCAATCCTCGAATAACTACTCAACCAACAGTAAAATGGCTAAGATGATTTCCTATAACAAGGGGGTTAGAGAAGTAACATCAACGAAAAGATAAGAAATGTTATAGATGATATAAAAGTTGATATCAGTTTACACATCTTATCTGACCATTTAGATTCTTCCAAAATATTATTTTCTTTTTGTATCTGATGTCATATATTTTCTGCAAGTCTTTATAAAAAATGAGTATAAAATAAAAATAAGCCATTGTTACCATTCCATATCTCGTATTACCATCCAGTTATCATTTTCATTGCCTTGATATCACTCTATAATCAGGCATTATCTTGCATCACCATCTATCACCGTTTATTATCACGGAATTTTTGCTGAACTCAAAATATGGGCCTTATGGAGAGAGTGGGCTGTGCGAAAAAATTTTCGTATTAATTATTATATAATTAATAGGATAGAAAAATCATAAGACATAGGTATGTTGGGCCTCAGATTTATGTCAATTTGATTCACACTCCCTTGGGTTTGAACATGTATATACAGCCCATTATAAGTTGAAGTCACACCAGAGTATGAAAAAAGTTATCTCTCACCCAGCGTATTTAGCTAAGCATGAGTTCAAAACCGGGAAAAAGAGTTCTAATCGAGAATTCAATGGGCCCAAGGGGGTTAGGTCCCTGCATGTAAAGGGGTTCAATGGTTTACTTGTTAATTAATATTTCAATCACATATTAGTGGTTAACTACGTGGACTAAGACGAAGAAAAAATATTATGACAAGCAGAAGAAAACTAATACTGATTTTCTATCTACTACCAACGATAATGTCGCTCTGACTCTTTGATAGGGTAATCATTGGCACTCATATCACGTATCCGCATCAAACCATTATCATCAAATTCCCAATGCTCGTTTCCATGAGTACGCATCCACTGAATCGGGTTATCAGCATCTCTCCATTCATATTCAAAACGAACAGAAATACGGTTTCCCGTATAGCACCAAAGCTCCTTCGTAAGGCGATAATTAAGCTCCTTAGCCCATTTTCGTCTTAGAAAATCAATTATAGCTTCTCTGCCGGTGAAAAACTCGGTACGATTTCGCCATTTAGAATCTTCCGTGTATGCCCGGGCCACAAGCTCCGGATTGCATGTATTCCAAGCATTTTCAGCAGCTTTAACTTTCAACTTAGCTTTCTCCTCATCAAATGGAGGTTTGATATCAGTTGGTTTAGTAACAGTAGCCATATGACCTGTTTGGAGGGCTATGCGAGATATATTCTTATTATTCTATTGCGTTCTTTATTAGTGACCAGTAAACTCATCAACTTTTATTCTGTCTTTCGGAATCCTAGCATCATTTTGAAGTAGGAAATACCTGGCATTTAAAATGAAAAAGTCTTTGGATATTAGGAGATATCTATACAATAAAGATTAGCGGCGATGAAACGCAGGGAAGATATAGTGTATGGGAAATTGAAGTAGCTCCCAATAATGGACCTCTACTTCACAAGCATTCAATGGAAGATGAGGCATTTTATGTATTGGAAGGGGATTTTTCATTTCCATATGGTAACAGTAAAAATAAACACGCTGGTAAGGGACAGTTCAGATATGTTCCAAAAGAGGAGTTCCACGCATACAAGAATATTGGCAGCCCTTTTGGAAAGTTGCTGTTAATCATCCCTCCACCGCAGTTAGAAAAGTTCTTTAATTTGGTTTATTATCATCCTAATCTTACTGCTTTTGAGCCACATTTTGGACATGCATTTTCTCTTAACAATATAACATGGTCAAGGAAAAGACAAAAGAACATGGCTTAGAGTATGTGATTTTAAACGATGATGAATCTGAGCTATGGGAGATCGATTATGACACAGGACATGCTGCAAATGTAAGTGAATATGTACAGCTTGATTCGCTAAAATATGACAGCATCGTGAAATACTCTGGTAAAATTGAGAATTTTCTCTCAGAACAAAGGGGTTGTAAAAAAATTCATTTTCATGAAACAATGGATGTTCAGCCTCGTATGCATATGAAATCTTGTAGTTTTGAAACTCATAGGTAGTACACATCTAGATGCCATTTTCATATGGTTAGAGAAATGGATAGCTAAATGGGAATCACGGAACAATCGGCATTAGTTGTCTAACCTGTGTTAGGATGTATTCTATTATTAGCTTTACATGATATTACGCTTTGAATTTAGCTACTTGATAATCCTTTCTCACTGGCAATTGCTCAAATGAAGGATTTAGCTTTTTAACTAGGTTAGATAAGAGCTTGTTTTCTGGTTTATAAAAAGAATCCATATCTTCTCTTCTTTCCCATAATGTAAGTACAATGGATTCTCGAATATCTTCCAAGTCATCCATTAGCATAAATCCTTTCATGCCTGTGGATTCATTTTTGATTTCTTCAAAGAAGTCTAAAAGCATTTTAGTGATTTCCTCTCTTTTTATGCCTGCTTTTATTCTAACCCTGTTATGCTTAACATATTTTATCGCATTCTGATCATGTGACATCTTAGGACTGCTTTATGATATTGGCATTAATGTTTATTATAGTCGATCACGTTGAGTGAAATCGCAACTTAGTATGTAACAATCAACCTATATACAAAATCACTAAGCAAAAGAAGAAGCAGAATGTACTAACCATTCTCTTGCTTTTCGAATCTCATTCATTGTTAGCTCATGGCCGCTCTCTTGCCAACTGAGTGAAATATTGGCTCCCGCTTTTTTGAATAAGCCAAAAAGCTTCTCTACCTCTTGCCTTGAAACTATTGGATCATCAAGTCCAGAAGACATGAAGATATGTTTATCGCTAAGATTTGGCAATGTTTGTGGTACAAGTGGAACCATAGCACGAAAAAGGATAGCAGAAGAGAGTATTTCTGGACGAAGCAATAGCATACTGGCTGCTATGTTTGCACCATTAGAATATCCTACAGCTATTGTATGTTGCAAATCAAAATCATAAGTTTTCGATGCATCAATTACAAAGTCCGCTAGCTCATTTGTACGGAATTTCAAATCTTCCAAATCAAAGACTCCTTCTGCTAGTCTGCGAAAGAATCTGGGTGTAGTGCCATTCTCTAATACTTTTCCTCTGGGACTAAGTATTGCTGCACTTTTATCTAGCTCGTATGCCAATGGAATTAGATCTTGTTCGTTTCCTCCAGTACCGTGAAGTAAGAGAAAAGTTGTAAA
>JBKOWU010000303.1:0-4941 GCA_046724555.1 Thermoproteota archaeon
GAACCTTGAAGAAGAAATGGGATCGAGAAAAAAGATCTCTATGGAAGAATATATGAAACTACATGAAAATGGAAGAAACCTTAACGACTCTCTCTCAGAGCCTCATGAAGGATTCATATTAGTAAAAATTGGTGGCACAACTGCTGATAAAGCTGGATTAAGAGAATACACATATATCAACTAACACAATATTAACTACTATTATTTATTAGACATCTCATTTTATTCTGTACTATAATTGCGTTATGATAATTATTGCTCTAGATCACATGTAAGAAGTTAATCTTAATAATATAGCAAGAGTGTAATTTGTTTTATTATATCCATGTTTTAAGCTGATAAAATTGATACTTATGATTATGTGGAAAAACTTCGAGATCTATTTTGGGATATGCTGAGATGTTAGTTCTAAGGAATGCAGAAAGACTTAGGAGACTGACAGAAGATATATTGCACTTGGCAAAGACAGAAAGTCAGACGCTAAAACTAAACAAGGAGCAATTCAACTTAGGCAAAACAGTATTGTCTGTAACACAAGATATAATCAACCAAAGCAGTTGTTATAATGGAAAAAAACAAATGTACGTATGGTAGGTGGTAACTGGGAAAGAGGAGCTGATGAAGAGTAGGACATTATAGTTGAAGCGGATAGGGGTAGAATTGTGCAGGTGATTTCCAACATTCTGTCTAATGCAATTAGATTTGCAAAAGAAGGTGATGTCACTATTAGTATAGAAAGAAAGGGCATAAATATTGATCCCGATGATGGCAGGAGCAATAATAATAATAATAATGATGATGATGATAACAACAAGAGAGAAGTCATTGTTAGTATAAGAGATACAGGTACAGGAATTGATCCTGACTTATTTCCAAAGCTATTCTAAGTCTGCTATAGCATCCGAAACAGGAGGTAACGGTTTAGGCTTATTCGTATCAAAGAGGTATTATTGAAGCACATGGCGGCAATATATGGGCTGAGAATAACAGTGATGGTAAAAAAGGGGCGACGTTTTACTTTAGTCTACCGCTATGCAGATAGGTTAACAACTATCCGTCTATACGCCCACATCTTGATTTCAACTAGATAAAGAAGCAAATTCATATAATGACATACTTGATGCCTTTAGGTTAGCTTTGAGGTTTTATCATTTCGAAGAAACTAGTAGTTAGATGCCTCGATTATATATTGAAGTACAAAGTGTACTATGATTAATAGCAATAGGATTGTTATCATTGTTTAACATTTAACATAGCTGGCTCACGCTCAAATAGATTACCATATCCCATTGGCTTGTGCAGAAAAGCTATTTTGGTGCCACAATTGCCATTACCACAGTATTATTTGCGATTGTTCTTTATCCGCTATTACCGATCGCAGCTCACGGTCAGCAGGATTTATTTCCATTTTCATATCCAACAACAGCTACTACAACAACATCAAAAAATCAAACTAATAATGATATAAACAGTGAATCTACGATCTCTCATACTTTTTCAGCTCACGATAAAAAAGAGGAGAATTACAATGATAATGCTAACGATAACGGTGATGATAATGCTCTTGTAGATGTTAACAATAATGATAATAATAACCCTTCTAGCGATAGCAGTAGCGATAATAATACCCCAAAAGCAGTTATTTTAAATTTCTACGACAACGATATAGGCCAATTCACAAATGCCAAACCAATACTAGATAAATATGGATTTAAGGGCACTTTCTTTATAGTTTGCAGGTGGGCTAGTTCAGATAATCCAGACCGTATGACTTGGAATGATATAACACAATTGTACAGAGAAGGACATGACATAGAATCTCATTCCACCTCACATAAGGTACTAAGTAAATTATCTGTCAGCGACTTAGATTATCAAATAGGCCGATCAAAGCAATGTCTTCGTGAACACCTTGGTGTTGAACCTACAGTATTTTCTCCTCCACATGGTAGAGGATGGAATAATGCAACTGTGATCAATGCTATTTCAAAATACTATGACCTTTCTATTGGAGGATTTGTTAGTAGTACTATGTTCTTGCATTGCTATGGCTGGAAACAAAACTCACAGCATTCGCCCCAAACTGATTGTAGCACATATTCTAATGACGGTACATTAAATTATGCCACCAGATATACCATCAAAGAGGTGTCTCATAACGGTCTAGATACTCGCTACTCACATGATGATACTCAAATATTTCAGAAATTCATTGAACTAGTAAACAGCCAGGCTAATTCCAACAAAGACAGTACAATAAATGCAATTCCTATCATAGGTTATCATAATATAGAAGATGACAAGGCTATTACTAGTACTGACATAAGTTTATTTGATGCAGAAATGAAATACCTGCACGATAACGGGTTTAAAATCTTAACCATGTCTGACCTAGGATATGATGAAAATAGAAATTACTTGTATGTAAAAAACTGATAACTGTATTGGGAACTGCAGTAGATAATGATGGTGTATTAGATAAAGAAGCTACATCACATAACGATATATTTGATGCATTTAGGTTAGCACTAAAGTTCTATCGCTTTGAAGATAGTAGCAGTGATTGATATCAAAACAAAGAACGAAAGGAATCGTAGATTGGTCCCCCCTGCTACATTTTAGATACTTTCAGATTTAATCCTGAAGAGATCCAGAATTCTAATGTATTACAGACATCTTTTGTCTTTTACCAAAAGTGTCAACACATTAATGTAAGACTTTTTAGCCTTACGATGATGTCTTTGTTGTAGTTGGTCAAGTTAGACGATAAGTCGCGGATAGAAGCAGAACAGATAATAAAGAACGAAATACCTCTTGTAACTGACAATCCTTCTATCATAAAGGGCAATGGTTGTGCTGCTTGTCATGTGTTATTCAAAGTCAAAGAGCTTATGCATGTGAGTGAGCAGGACGCAGCCGACTTGCTTTCGGAAGTCCTACTCGACAACAGGCCTCTCAATGATGAGTTCATTTCAATGGTCGAGGAGATACATATGAAAGCCCGTATGATGGGTGAGATATTCGCAATCAAGACAAGAGAGGCCAAGGACCGCTACATCGATTCTAATTTCAAGAACATACTTAGCGAGTTAACTAGTGACGCCTCCGTATATGGAACAGAGATAGTGATGAGAAGGTTGATCTTATCTAACATCGCTCTCAACATCGCTCAAAATCTAGGAGTTGACTATCATGCCGCCATGGAGGAACTATACTATTACATGAGAAAGAAAGACATACAGACGCACGAAGAGCTGATGCAGTCAATAAGGTCTTTGCTGACTAAGAGAGGTATTGAGAAGCCATAATGCTGATGACATTACATGAACATATCACCAATAGTATGGAAAATCTCTTGTATATGCAATGTCCATACAGACAGTTGATGCTTTTTGAAATATCGTCAATGCTTATACATTTTAATATTCTTGATAAAACGATTCATTCGCGTATAGTTCGAAAAGTAAGTTTATTCTGGGATGAGTTATGTTTTTAGATTTGGGTAGGCTATGTAACCAATTTCTTGTGTAGCACCTTTCATTATAAGCAAACTGCCATCTTCAAGTACTAGTGATACAGTTTGTTTAGTTTACTTATGCTTGAATGAGAATTTTCGTTCTGCTCCAAAGCTCAACGAAGCAATAGTATTGTTCTTTCCTAGTGGTTTTTTCGTCATCGCTATGTCACCCCATACCTTCATTTCCATTATGATACAAGTTCAACAAACAGGAATTAAATTTTGTTTCTGCATATTTTTCTACTATTTGCTTAAGTTCGAAAAGGTCCTTCGTCCATGCTAATGCTCACTTTGTAGTACTTGAATAAGTATACAAGTATTCAGAATCACCATACCATGCAACTTTTCTCTTAGTAGTAATATTTTTATCAAAAATGATAACTTGGTCTTTTTCTCAATGGATATTCTGCATTAACAAATCAAAGTATTGATTTGCCACTACAGATGATAGTATTTTGCCGTAATAGTTTACTATGCCGTCTTTATTGGGAATATCATTACTTACTTTGGATTCATTGAATGTGATCATTTGTTACGTATCTTTCTTGGTTTATTCTTCATACTATTTCTGGATGATGGAAAAACTGAAGGAAGTATCGATCATTCCTATAGTCATGTCATAGCAAATGCCACTGGCATATTTTGACATACAGTCTACTTGATCTTTTTGTATGCTTCTGCAATTGGAGGTTTAACATTTTCAATATCTTCTACAGTTTTAGCTGTATGGTCTGTTGTAGACTCATTTCTACTTTTTCTCAACGAAATTGTCAAAGAATCCTTTCTTGGTTGTATATCTAAGAATGTTCGAAACGTTAGTGATTTAGCATATGTTATCCTGTGCGGCCTAACCTCTTCAATAACATTGTCACCAAGACTTTTTACAAAATTTCTTAAATCCAGAAGTAGAGTTTTTGTTTCTTCTTCCAACCCTTCTAAATGGCTTTCAAACGGAATGCTCGCTGCCGAATTGTCAGAATAAAGCCCAAATTTGCTCATACATTATGAGTATTACCTAAGGCTATTTTATAGATATTCAAATCGTTTTCATAGAAGCAAAGTATATGCGTAAAATAGAACAACAATAGACAATATGCCAGATATGATTAGACCATAATCTGTATTACATGGATGCTCTCAAATACCTATCTGACTTGAGGGGCAAAGGGATGATCAAGCATTTAGGGCTTACAAATTTTGACACTGGACGCATGCAGATCATGGTAGATTCAGTTATACAGATTGTGTCAAACCAGGTTCAATATTCAATTATAGATCGTAGGCCAGAAGTAAAGATGATACCATTTTGTCTTAAGCACAACATCCGTCTTCTTGCTTATGGAAGCATCTGTGGAGGGCTGATGTCAGAGCGATACTTGGGAAAAATGCAGCCACCATCTACAGCTGACTTAGATACACTAAGC
>JBKOWU010000203.1:0-4225 GCA_046724555.1 Thermoproteota archaeon
TGAAAGTGTCGCAATAAGTGTTGCTCTACTTTTGTCTAGTACTACGCCTAAAAGCTTACCAGAATTTATTAGGTATTTTATAGGAATGCTTTTACCATTTGGGAGTGAAAGGTTGGTTGTCTCTCCAAATCCAGTGTTAGAACTCTGAGCATATGCTGCCTTGTGCATAAATATCGTAGATACAAAAGTTGGCGCCAGTAAGACTGATATTACCAGTATAGATACGGCTAAAATAGATGGGGATAGTTTTCTTGTAAATTGTACTCTCCGTTCTAGTAGACTTGTGCAATAATACACATTATTCTGGATATTGAACAATTCATACTTCTCCTTCTTGCCCTTCTTTCTCTTCTCTTACTTCTTCGCCTTCAGGATTTTTGACAGTAACTTTTTCACTAGTCACCTGCTCGCTTATTGTTTTAGTCTCAGTTACTGGCTTTTTCTTTATAACTATCTCTTCTTTTACATAAGGCTGCTTTGTTACCTGTATCTCTTCTTGCTTTAATGGAACTTTAGTTTCAGTTTTAGATTGTACTGGTCTTTCTTCGGTAGGGCGCTCACTGGCATCTCTTCGTTCTATAGATATCTCCTCATGTGTTACTGGTACCTCAACAGTTTTTGTTTCTGTAACGGGTTCCTTTATAACGGTGGCATCTATAGTAGATTCTCTAGTAGTTGCATCTATTGTCTCTCCTGTAACAGGAACTACTGTTTCTTCTGCTTTTCTTGCTGCAGTCAAACCTTCATTTGCTGACGATGATGTCGGTGGTGAATCTCCCAAAAACCTTGATTTTGCATCCTCTTCAGAAATGCTAAATCGAAGGACATCTCCGTCATAACTTTCTACCATATCTTTTGGAATGTAGAACTTGTCTTTGTTAATTAGCCCTCTCTTTACTAAAATATATTTTTCTCCGACTTCTTGTACTTCACCTAAATCTTCATCGTTAGTTCCTCTTGCTTCCTTCTTTATTACATCACTCCAATCTATAGCAGATGATGAACTCATAGTGAAGTTCCAACGTAGCGAACAAGCATTATAAGCCTTAGAATAAATTTATAGTAAATGCTAATATAATATGTAATCATCTTGTAGAAATATCTAATCCCACTTTTCGAAGAATTTATTATAGCATACCCAATAAATGGATATGACAAGCTATCGTTACAATTTATTCGTAAAATATAGAAATTTCGACTATATAAGAATATAACATACAAAAGGTATAAGTTAGGACAGCCACTGGAGTTCAATTTTGTATGATAATTAAAAAAGAGGAGAAAGTATCTAATCTATTTTGTCTTTTGCTTCTTCTGCCCCTTCTTCCATTCTATGGCCTGCTTTCTTAGTATCTCTCTTCATCGTTTCGCCTGCATCTTCTATAGTATCCTTTGCTTCTGACATGTATCAATCACATAGGACAACATGGTATATAATAGAACTTAATGAAATGACAATTTATATGACTATAGGATCGATATCATATTATGAATTATGATTTCAGATACTTATAATTATGAACAAGAAACAGAATAAACGTACATGCTTCCAAAGCAAATTATGATTTTTTGATTTATTTTGCTTTTTCTATGCTAAATTATTTTTCAAAACAAAATGAAGATCGCATGCTATATGGTACATAAGAAAATGTGATGTTCTGCGTCATTAATCTTCTTTTTCCAATATTTCTTCAAAATAAATTTTGCTTCTGTTAAGAAACCGGTTGTGTATGGTATAGATAGATCCTTGCTCATAAAATAACTATATCTAAAATACTAACGAGCTGTCAATGAGTGAAGCCAACAAATAGACAATCTATTTGCTTTTACTACCATCTGAAAGAAGGGTCATCGTACATCACCCTTTCGAAGATCTCAAAATATTTTTTAGACATTTTTTCATCTGTAAATAGACTTTCAACCCTCTGCCTACAAGATTCTGCCGAACATTCATCAACTCTCTCTACATATCCTTGTAGCTCCTCAGGAGTTTTGGCTAAAAAACCGTTGGTATGGTTTACAATTATGTCATTTAGTCCTCCATTAGCTAAAGCAAGTACCGGCTTACCATAAGCGTTAGCTTCTAAAGCATATAGTCCAAAGGCTTCTATCCAATTAGGGTTTGGGCACGCAATAACAGCTTTACATTTCCTGAGCAATTCTATCTTAGTTTTATTGTCCACTAGTCCAAGGTATTCTGCCAAACCATTTGTATTTTGGCACTTTTCTCTTATCATTTGTACATATGAAAGGTCTGGCACATGGATATCGTCGCCGGCTATTTTAATTGCGTTTCTTGTTCTCACAGCTATATCTATTGAATCTTCAATTCCCTTTTCTCGAATTATTCTGTTTATGGAAAGGAGATAATTTCCATTTTTAGTATGTTTTGTTTCTTTTATTATAGAGAGAGGGATTCCATGATGTACATATCTAACAGGAACGTTTAGCACCGATGACATGTATTCCGCATGAATCCTAGATAATCCAATATACTTAGGAAATCGTAACTGTTTAGCGAGGACTCTTTGCCATTCTAGTATACCATGATGAGTGTGAATTATTTTCATTTTTGGAAATTTCTTTGCAGAAAGATAGGAAAAGCAATGCCATGTATTATCCCATACTATTCCATCTCCACTTCCGTATTTTTTTTCTAGTAATTCCTTGTACATTAGATAATGCTCTTCTTCAGCTGCTCTTCCTTCCCAAGAGGGTTCTATCGTTTCCACTATCTCTAAATTTGATGGCAGCCTTCCCCCTGCCCGTTCACCTTCTCTAGAAGAACCTCTCGCAGCTAACAAGGTCACATCTTGACTTTTATTGGCCATGTATTTAGAAACCCACATAACAATGGACTCCAACCCTCCATTCGATTCTCAAAATGCGCGGTGAGAATAATCGGGAGGTGGAGTAGGTAATTTGGCACTACTTATAACTAAAATCTTCACTTGCGAACACCGACAGATATAAGCATTGATGTTTAATAATAGTTATTCCGGGGGTCACTTGTTGGTCTATATGATATTTTAGGTGCATGAATATTTGCATTGCTCACAGTAGCGCTAGGTTTTGACATTATTTCTCGTTAAAAGCAAATATTTTGATTATTTTCTGCATTCAGATAACCAATTTAATTTAGTATTGATAAAACCTGTGCTAGCTACCATAAATGTTACTACATATATATTAAGTGATTAATAGACCTTGGTTATTATATACTTCAAGCCACAGGATTGTCATCAATAGCGGTATATTCGCCAATAGGACAATAATATGACCGTCTTTGCTCATCTCCCAAAATCTTATAGTGTGACTGCTGGCGATTCAAGCTGGAACAGGAATGCTAACTGGTCCTTTGCAAAGAACTTGAAGTTCTTACTATCTAACTAGCGCTGCAGCAGACGGTATCTCACGCTATCTCAAGTAGAGGATTGTTACCATCGAGTGTTTTGACTAAAAAATAGAGGCTTAAAAGGACAATACAACAGGAAGACTAGTTCAAAAACACTAAACCGTGAAAAATAGAGGAAACAGATATTTTTAACAGAATCTGTATTATATACAACTTTATAGCGATAGTCTCTGACTCTGGTAGTAATAATATAATACAATGTTTAATTGGATTCGCATAGCAGAGGTATGAGTTCTTATGAGTAAACATAATGTAATATTAGGGATGAATATTAAACAATAATAAAACAAATGTATGATTTATATGACAAATATTATTTAAATATGTGACTTATTGTTTTTATTGCTACTATCCGTTGATGATATATGTATATGCGACATCCAATCGAAATAAAGTATAAGATGAAATATTCCCCGGTTACTTTTGATTTCAAAACAAAGAAAGTAGAATTTGGGGAGGAGATGACTGCTGAGATAATAGTAAGCGAGTCCTGAAAGCACATAGTGTTCTATGAAGACAATTCAATATGGTCAACCAGAAGTATTCTAGTGTTCCTAGTTCCAGATGTATGAAAGTTAAGCTGTAATATTTTAAATATTAATAATTGATTATTATACAATCAAGTGTCCACATGATTTGATTTCTTCAGTTAAAATATCTCTGAAGAATGAACCATTAACTCTTAACCATTTCCATATGCCTGCTCTTTCGCTTCCTAAGTATTTCTTTACATCTTCTACTACTTGGAGTTAGCCTTAGCTGCATTCCACAACATGGACAAAACATGCCATCATTGTACATGTAAACTTC
>JBKOWU010000215.1:0-10923 GCA_046724555.1 Thermoproteota archaeon
CATCGCCATACAATGATTGCTTCCTTAAGACTAGAAAGAGACCGATTACAGAGCAACTAACAGCAACAGCGATTCCTGAAATTAATGCTCGTTGCATAAAACCAAATTGAAGAATCTCAAACACCATATTGATCAAACACCATATTGACAATTACTTATAGTGATGTCTCCTAACAATGTAATCAATGGTCGACATTGAAACTGGGATAATTATTATTGTTCAGTTTTTTTTGATTCGTATGCGTATGCATATGTGCTTGCATAATTGATTCTGAATACATCTTTAACAATTCTGAACTTGCAAAGAATTCATGGGTATCACCATGAAAAAACATTGTCCTATTGATGCATGCTAGCTTATTTGCAACCTTATTTATGGCATCTAAATCATGTGACGACCATATTATGGTAACTTGATTTTTTTGGTTAAGTTTCTTTAGAAGAGAATAGAATTTGTTTTGTGTTTCTACATCAACACTTGTAGTAGGCTCATCTAATATCAATAGCTTGGCGTCATTTATTAGAGCCTTTGCGATGAGTACTCTTTGTTGTTGGCCGCCAGAGAGTTCGCCTATTCGCCTATCTTTTAGATCCTCTAATTCTACGACTTTTATAGCAGAGATTATTTCCTCTTTAGACCTACGCATATTTCTTCCATCAATACCTAGTGATACGATTTCCTGTACTGTGGCAGGAAAATTCTGGTCAATTAGTCTTTGCTGCGGTATATATCCTATCTTTTGAAGAGGTTTTTTACTTTTTTTAATGTTTGTGCCAAATATCGTAATGTCTCCTCTATAATCATCTACTAGCCCAAGCATACATCTAAAGAGCGTGCTTTTGCCTGCACCATTAGGACCAATTATTCCTATAATATCACCGGCATTTACATTAAATGAAATATTGTCTAATGCAAAAGACGATGATGAGGAATGACCATAATTATAAGATACA
Organism: Thermoproteota archaeon; assembly: GCA_046724555.1. Taxonomy (GTDB): domain Archaea; phylum Thermoproteota; class Nitrososphaeria; order Nitrososphaerales; family Nitrososphaeraceae; genus JAFAQB01. Next base: position 955 of record JBKOWU010000215.1, read on the forward strand.
TTTTTAATTGATACTACTACTACTTCTTCTTTTACTTCTTGCACTGTAATCCTTCCTTTAGAGCAGATAGATCCTGATACATATTTTGTAGATATCCAATTCCTTGTTGTTGTTCTTGTTTGTTTATACCTTCAATTGGACTTAGGACCATTACTTTACCATTAGGAATTTCATCTGCAATTGCCTGAGAGGAACGAGGGTCAACTAAATCTTCAGAGTAGATGATATTTATTCCTAGATTCTTTGCTAGCTGAACTACTCGTACAAGCCTTTGCGGAAGTACTTCACCTTCTGGTGTTAAGCCTGCAATACTGTGTTGATTTAAACCATATTGTTTTGCAAAGTAGCTAAATGCATTATGGAATGCTATAAAATCTCTCTTTGCACAGTTAGAACTAGTTAAATTGCCTCTTATAGAAGTATCTAAAGACTTTAGCTGTCCTATGAAGTTTTGAGTATTCTGATCATAGTATGCCGCATTATTAGGATCAACCTTGGACAGCCCATCACGAATATTTTCAACCTGATGAATTGCCAAGATAGGATCTAACCAAATATGTGGATCTGTTGGTGCATGAATCTGCGGATCATTGCTTGTAAGCAAATGTATATCCTTGCTAGTATCAATTGCAAATTTTGGATTGACTTTGTTTATCCATGTCGATTCCATGCCTGCTCCATTGTATACTAACATGGCTGCTGATTCAACACCTTGAATTTGTTGAATAGTAGGGTCAAAATCGTGAGGTTCTGCGCCTATTGGTATAAGAACAGATGCATCTACTTTATCTCCTCCAACTTTCTTTACAAATTCATATACGGGATAGAAAGATGCTACAACCTTTATTTTGTGTGTGCTTGTGTTGGGTATTGTTCCTGAAGAAGTAGGACTATTAGTAGTATTAGCTGAAAATGCAACATCTGAGCTTGATACTAATAAGATACTTACGAGCAATAGCCCAATTAAAAAATTACTAACTTCTCGCATAATGCCACGTATCAATTATTAATCTTATAAACTTATGTTAATAATAATGAGACAAGTCTTTATAAGCGATTTAATAACATATATACCTACTACTCTGATTTCTTCTAATGGACAAGCAACTATAAACGCGAAACTGACAGATTTGGTCCTTTACAGCGGTATTAACTTTACATTATCCATTTTCTTGTTGGATTGAAATGTCTTTGTCATATCTCTTATCTGATTAGCGTCTCCTTTGAGAACAAATATCTCAAGGCACCTATCTCTATCAATCTTATTGTGTAAATGTGTGTTTATTAGCTTATCATAGGCATGTCCCATCTCATTAATTTCATTATCAGATTTCTCATCATGAGTTACCAGGAAAATGGCATGAACGTCGCCCATTAGATCTTCTTTCTTTCTTTCTTCTGATAATAAACTTCTAACACTCGCTCTTATAATTTCGGATCTGCCTGTAAAACCTAATGATTTTTGCAATTTGCTCATTTCAGTCAAAATTTCGTCATTTAGGGATACGCTTACAATCGTCAATGTACATTAATTACTTTTATTAAGTCATTTAAATACTTATACGTGTTTCTTAATAACAATACTATATCTAATTAATAACCCAATGACAACAAATCAGCAGAAACGTACTACATCTTTATGATTTAAAACTCGTCTTAAATGATAAAGGTCTCTGTTGCAAATGCGTAACCAATGTGATGAAATGATGTCTATCGCAAATGTAAGGAAATAAAGAACAAATTTTTTTCTCTTTCTATTCTACATACCGTTTAGTATTGGCGAATTTTAAACATATAATCCATTTAAGCTTATGTTGAATATGCCTATGCTAATTATGGGTATTATGCTGCATTATCTTTTGTCATATAGAGTCACTAATGACGACGATTTCATAGGCATAACAAAAGTTCTCAATTACGATCAAAAAAATAAAACTCACATTTAATTGTGAAAGACCTGGAGGAGGTGTTGAGGAATTGTTCTATGTATTATGTAAATAGTGTCCTCCTTTTAATCTACAGCTGTAATGTCCTCTATCGTAAACTTAACTTCTGCTCATATCTCAAAGTTAGAGGAAGCACCATATCAAATAGAACAAGGCGATAAACATGGACACCATTTTTATAATTAAAAAATTCATATTATAATATGCAGAAGTGCCTACTGAGGATCTAATTGATTTTTATCTTCCAAGGGATCGCAGGATAATACCGCTAAATAAAATCAAAGAAGGACTTGTTCTATCTATCGATAGCGATTATCAATCGGTAAAAAATAAGTTTAAAGGAATTGGTAGTGTTGATACTATTCTTTTAGTAACACCAAATGATTTTGAAAGATTAGCTCAATATTACTTAGTATGGTAAAAGCCTAACAGCAATAATGATAGAGGCTATAATGTTGATGGATCTATTAACTTTCGGCTAAGTGAATATATAGAAGCCTTTCAAGACAAGGGAAAATGGGCAAGGCTGCCTTATGCCGACAAGGTATCTGAAATTATTGAAAGACTAAAACACGGATGGAATTACACTATTGAAATAATAGTTGCTTATGATGCTTCTATAAATATTGGATTAATAGTTGAGAGTGTAAGTCATGCCTTGGCATTATACTACCTAAAATGGGATAAACCTGAGTTATTGCAGGAATTGCTAAAGATAAATAGTGACGTAAAATTATGTCAAATGAATTCTGATCAATGCAAAGATATATTTTCATATGTTTTTGCCAAAATAGGTTCTTCTATTTCTCACTATTGAACTAGCGTCTATCGATACACTATATCCTTAAGCTTTGATCTTTGAAAGACAAGTTTCCATTTTCATAAAGCCATCATTAAAAAATGTAGTGAACTTTGGATTAAAGAAGATGATGGTTTATCTATATTAGTAGCAATTGCAATGATTAATTAGAAAGATATCAACAATAAACCTGACATCTTATTGCTGGCTTTCTAATCATATCAGCCATGAAGAGTAATTAATTCTCTTTCATGTTCTGAACATATATGTTCCAATACAGTTTCATGATTAAATAGATATTTACATCCACATGAGTACTCAATTTCTTGCTTCCTTCTTCTTTTTGTAGCGTAATTACTACTAGTACTATTGCTACTAATGATACTGGCAGCATCATTGGTACGTCTTCTTTTTTCTTGTTCCACAATCCCACTCATAGAATAACCCCCAGTGGATTATCACTTCTTCTCCTCTACTACTTCTATTTCGCAGTCATTCTAAGGACGTCTACTTGACCACTATCCAGCCAATCTTTCAGCTCTTCGTGACTAGGTTTTGCATCATGTTTACCAGCTAGATGTAGATGTAAAAGAACGTAGTTAACCTGATTCAGCAACGGTTTATTTTCTTCATCTCCTTTACGTGATTTGCTAAGATCCTCAGGAAAACTCTTCCACCAATCATTAAAGCTCTTCATACTTATCTCATGAATCATGCACATTATCATATATATCTTTGACATAATAGATAAAAGATTGACAAAGATTGGATAAGAACAGCAAATAATGGTAATTTGATGCAATGTTTACCATTTAAAACCAAAGATTTTTGATAATTTGAATTCCTCATATATTGAAAAACTGTTTATCATATCTTACGGCTGATTGTGTAATATGTCTCTAGGAAAAACGTTGATGCAAGGCTCATTTAATAATAGATATATTAGATTCTGGTACTATAGACATGGCTCAAACACTTTGCATAAAATGTGGTTCAGAGCTCAAAGCGTCTTCGTATTGTCAACTTTGTCAACAACCTTTAATTTTTGCATGCCCTTCTTGCGAATATATTACGGATGAAAAAGTTCATCCTGATTGTAGGAATGCAGAGATATTAGCAAAAACAGACGCAACAACCACACAGGAAGGTTCAACTATTACTGCTGCTTCTACAACATCTGGACCTAGATCTACAACAGGTAATCAACAACAGAGTATTGTTAATAAATCAAAAGAAGAAATATCTAAAGCAGAGCAAAGTTCTACGCCATCTTATATGACAACAGAACAGGATAATGATAAAAATAGTAATATCAATCCATTTACTGCAAGCGCAGCGGCTTGGCAGAGCTTGGTGACATATTGGATGTATACTTATGGAGAATTCGTGAAAAATGCTCTAAAAATGACTGAAGAATGGTGTAATGTATTTTGGAAGCCTGGGTAAATTGGATGCCTCAGAAATGGTGACAAAATAGGGACTGAATAGAAATAGTACAAGCATGTGGAAAACACAATTCAATATAGGCGTTTTAGATCTAGTACAATTTCTTACACTAAGAACACCACTAGAAAAAGTATTAGAATTCAAAGGTAAAGCAGTAGAGAATTATAACAGTATTACTAAAAAAGTATTAGAATATAATGATTTTGTAACCTACAACCTTGCTACACAAATCTTGGCTGACTAAGTAAAAGATGAACAGCGTACAGAAGATGTTCTGAAAAACCTTAGTAAAATAATGACTTTGGCAATTTGCATGATTAGTAATTAACTAGTTTCTTATTGGTCTTTACATTATTATTGTCATTATTTAATTTAAGTAAATGTTAACAAGGAACAATACTGATCTCCATATGTTACGAAAAGTCAATTAAAGAGTGTTCAAGATAGAGAAACTCTATTCATCTTTTGTTGTACCATCACTGCTGTTCTCATTATGGTGTTTATTATGATAATGCTTATCTTCCTTGTCCTTGTGTCTTGAACGTTTGAATTCTATTTCACCTATCTTAAATCCTGCTTCTTTTGCCTGTTTTGTTAAAGAAGAAACCTTTTGCATGACTAAGGTTTCATCATCTTCGTCTATGTACATTTCTATTTCAACGTCCATATTATGATTATAAATAGAAACGAATGGTATTTATTAATTAATTATAGATATTAACTACAAATATCTCAGGTCACGATCGTTCTACCACAAAAGATTCAAAACCTTCTCCCGGTCATGTCATTTCCTTAAGAATAAGCTTTAGATTTAATTTCAAATAAAAATAATATCCGTTCCGATTATGATCTTGGAGTAGCTACGGGTGCTATTGAAGAGGGACTACCACTTGTGCTAGTGGTAGAAGCAGAAGCAGTTCTCTTGGCAACATCAAGACAGTTTGTAACTACCTTGTGAGTGAGACCTTCTGACTTGTTTGCAGTGTTTATACAACTTGTGAGTGAGCTTAACTGCTTTTTGGTCAAAACATTAGAATTAAGGCCAGTGGAGGCAGCTGAAGAAGAAGACGAAGGACTGCCGCCAAGAGCGCTAACATCATTAGTATGTCTAGTACTACTATCGCTGCTACTACTATCACCTTTCTTTGGAGCTGCAAACGCCATATAAGAGTGGTTAAAGTTAGCCGCGGCTACAAGCGCTAAAGCTATTACTGATATTGCTACCAAAATAGCAACATTATCGTTCCATTTGAATGACATAAAAAACCATAATATGCGACTATTTTTAATATTCCTTAACTTTGTTAACTGCTAAAGACTGATTGTCGATGAAGGACTATCCCATATGTAACAAATTTCCTTGTGAAATTATAAAAAGTGAGGATAATAATTTTCTTCCTTTTGACACTATTATGAAATACCCTTTATGTATAGATTTTTGTTATTTTCATCATAACCTAGATCAGCCATGGTTAAGACTTTAAATCCATTGTCATGCAGATATTCATTTCTTTATCAAACAAAGCCATCCAGCTATTTGCTATAAATTTTCCCTTAGCTTGTAGACAGTTACATTATTCTCCTTGTGGAGAATCTGCCTTTAGAATAAATATTTCTTTTTAATTAGGTTACCCTAAGTATGAATGAAAAACAACAACAAAAGAATGAACAAATTTACGATATATCTAAACTTGCTGCAACAGTCCTCTCTTTTGCGGGTTTACTTATCATAGCATCCATGGGACCTTCTACACTTATCGACAACACTATTGCAACAGAGATAACTTTTGCACAGCAACAGACACCTACAGAGATAATCTCCACAGTCAAAACCCTATTAAACCAGACCATAAATGAATATAAAAATCAAAACTTTACAGGTGCTCAAAATCTTGCTTCAAGTGCATATTTGGATAACTTTGAATTTATCGAAGCACCATTAGAGAAGCACGACAAGGCATTGAAAGAAAATACGGAAATAATGCTAAGAGAACAATTGAGGCAATCTATAAAAGACAAATTACCAGTAGAAAGTGTTCAAGAGTTAGTAAACAAAATAAACGATAATTTGAATAAAGCAGAACAGCTATTGGCTCAGCCTTCAATGTAGATAACAAAGTACTAGTCACAGAGTGAAAGTGACAACCGTATTTGCCTAGCTCAATCGCCAAAAATTGGAGATGAAGTGGGCCGGATGAACTAGATCAAGAAATTTATACGGTTACATCCGGCCCTAAAGGAGAGTATTTAGCTACCACATTCTATAAAATAACTTTATACTGCCAGTAACCGAACTCTACAATAAATGAAAGAAGCAACAAGCAAATAGACTTGAGAACTCCCAACATACATACATACATTACATTACATACATGTTACATCTTTAAGTCTTCTCCTTCAGTCAATACAGTAGCAAATGAGTGAAGTCTGGAATAAAGTCTACAAATCTGACAATACTTTCTTTGGTGAGTAACCTAGCAATTTTGCTTTGCTTTGTTTTAACCATATGAAAGCTAACAACGTAACGAAAGTATTAGAGCTAGGTGCAGGACACAGTAGAGATACAATATTTTTTGCATCAAATGGAATAGTAGTAGACTATTCTACAGTTGCAGTGAATATACTAGACAGGATAACAAAGAAAAAGGGTGCCAATAAAAACTCGAATCTTTGATGTAAAGAATCCGCTTCCGTTTCCAGATGACTACTTTGATGCTGTATACTCACACATGCTTTTTAATATACGCTTTTCAGAAGACGAGCTTAATCTCATATTTTCAGAGATAAGAAGGGTGTTAAAACCAAAAATAGGCTTGAACTTCTTTTCTGTGACAAACCATAATTATAAATCCTATGGTAAAGGTAAAGAGGTAGAAAAAGGAATTTACGATATTGGTGGTTTTGAAATCCGATTCTTTACAGAAAAGCAAATACAAGATTTGACGTCAGCAGAAGCCTTTGAAATACTGTGGATAGAAGAAGAATATGAAGATCCAGTTAAAATTTATCTTGTATCGAGCAGTAGAAAATAAGAGATGATGCTCGTTGAAGCTCATCTACTGTTGAAATTCACTAGCTGCTGATTATAGTGAATAATTATCATATATAGCATCACCAGAGGGTTTCTATTGGCCGTACATGCAGCTCTCCTTCTTTGACATCGTTTCCTATTGGATTGTGTTTTGCGAATAGTCCAGGTAAAATCAAAGGCAATCAAAGAGTCGCAAAAAAAGTAGCAAATCAATAAAGCCTACAGAGCATTCAATATATCTGGCAGTAATGCAGGCGCTAATGAGCGAGCTGGGTTCATAGACGCACCAGAGATAAAGTTCTTTGCTGTACCAGCTGGATTCTGGCTTTTCTTCTATAAACATTCCATAAACAGGATGCCTCACCATTTTCTAGCTCCGTCTCTTACTTTCTTACTCTCATATAGGAAAATACGTGTATAACTGTAGGCCTTTACAATTGTAAAAAAGTATAAAAGATATACTACAAATATTGTATTAGAATACGTATATGCCACTTCAACTAGATGATTATGATGTATCTATTCTAAGATCATTACTTAAAGACGGCCGCAAGTCATTTCGTGAAGTCTCGCGAGAGACAGGGATTACATCTCCTACAGTCAAGGCAAGATTTACTAGACTTGTTAACGTTGGATTCATAAAATCCGTATCTCCAATTTTCGATTTCAGCTTGGTGGAAAACGAAAATATATTCAAATCGGAACTTGACAAACAACAGAATGGCGGTATTGAGGATACTAAAGTAAAAGAAAACCAAAATGAAGGGAAAAAAGATAATAATGAAAAGCTAGATCAGCAAGAGAGTAGTAGATTTAAAATAAAAATGGGGCTGAAAATAAAGCTAAACTGTGAGTACTGTGAAGGGCCAATCTTAGCTAGTCCACATGTTTACAAATTTGCCACTTACGAACGATTTTTCTGTTGTACAGGATGCATGTCTGGTTATAAACAAAAATATGCTGGAAGAATAGCCTCCATTAAAAGAAGATTTGAGGAAGAAAAAAATTTCATCTAGTTCGTAACAGTGTTTTCTGGACAGATGATATAAAGAAAAGCTTTTCAGTATCCATAGTTGCTTGGATTCTGATCAAACTGACTTTTGCATTGTGCTGAGCACAAATAGACTTTTTGTCCACTTACTTCAGAGACGTGTTGTGCTTTCTTTTTCGTCAACCATCATATTGCATACAGGATCTTTCTCCATACCACATTATATAGCATAAACAGAAATATAAGATCTTAAGTTTACAAATGTGAAGAAAAGGTTGTGGTGTATATTCCTTATCTTCCCTTAAAGGACTCATAATTAGTCGTGCTTTACAATTGTAAACGTGTAGTATTATACATATATTAGTACATTTAAGTAGCATGGAAAAGAATCTAGAAAAGCATATCTTTTCAAGATATGGAAATAATCATAATGAGATTAACCATGATATCTAAGATAAGGACAAGCAATAACATCATCAACTACATAACCAATTGCCATTCTCTGGATATTATAACGTCAATATTCGGTTTGATCCCATCACCCAGCGAACAGGAAAGCCAACTGAACTTATTTCATCTATAACAGATCAGAAAGGTGGTGATCCAATCAGAGAATTTGAACTAGTATATGATAAAATTACGCATGTTATAATCGTAGGAGAAGATCTTTCCTACTTTGCACATATTCATCCAACAATAAGAGATGGTGACAATGACGACACTACATTTACTATCCCACATACATTTCCAAAATCTGGCAAGTACAAATTATGGGTTGACTTTAAACCAAAAGGAGGAAGTCAAACTCTTGCAGCGTTCAAGTTTAATGTTACAGGGCAGCCTGTTCATAGACCACAAGAACTTGTATATGATGACAAGTATACCAGGGAGTCTTTTGATGGACAATATCGAATTACTTTGAAAGTACAAGATAAGTTGTAGCACAAAACGATGTGGATATAGCATTTGGCACATCAGATAGTTCAGGAAGGCCTATAACTAATTTGGAGCCCCTAGTGGCTGCACAAGGTCATAATGTTATTATCAGCAGCGACTTAAGGGAATTTCTACATGTGCATCCTACTGAAGAGGTAGACACTAATTGGCGTGGTGGTCCAGATATATCATTTAAAAGTAACTTTCCAAGGCCCGGCTTGTATAAAGCATAAGGACAATTCCAGCATCAAGGAAGGATAACTACTGCTGTAGGACTTATCTTAAAAGTTGAATAAAATTTATTTGAGTCTCTTTAACGATGAAAATCAAATGAAGCTATTAGCCGGAATACAAAGAAGAACTACTGTGATGATAATGCGGTCATATACTATGGCCGTCATCTTATTGATATCTGCATCAGTTGTTGTTTTTACATATTATCTGTTTCCTATAAGTGCTTATTCCCAAGTAGAGCCATCATTATCCTCATCCTCAACTCCTCGATACAAGAATATTGCTGGCAATGGTGAACCGCAATCTAAAGTTATTGAAGCCTCGGGCCACTTTGCAAATAATCAGATAGAAAATAGTTCAGTAAGCTGGATACAAGGGGGTCTTTGGCATCTAGCAGTCTATAATTCTTCCTCTTCATCAATATCGTCTCCTCCAAACAGTACCGCTGGAGCTAAAGCTATATTTTCAGGTAATTTTACTATGGTAAAACCTGATGGATCACAAACCCATGAACATTCTGTTAGTGATTTTGCATCCAATAATGTGATAATAGCAGGCGGCGACATGATCATAACAGGAATCGGAA